>DASZZN010000040.1 GCA_035544955.1 Candidatus Dormiibacterota bacterium | reverse complement strand
GAAACCCCACCTTTTCTAAGGTTGTCTAACACCCCCGCTTCAGTCGATCCACCAGTCCGCCGCGTTCCACAGCGTGGTGTCTGGCGCGGCGTTGGGCGCGAGATTGTGCAGATGGGGGCTTGAGAGCACGACGAGCACGCGCTCGAAGAGCGGAAGTTCGAAGCCCAGGCGAGCGTAGGCGCGCTCGAACGCCGCATAAGAGCGCGCCCGTTCGACGGTGACGAGCGACATGCGTCCCTTGTCAAGATTGCGATCGAGATCGGGATTGTTGAAGCGGCCGAAGTTCGATCCCTGCCCCTGGTTCTGGTCGGTGGGGATCTGCGAGGAGTGCTCGAGTGGGTAGACGCCGTCGGGGTCGGGGCCGATGCTCCAGGTCCACAGTCCCGCTTCGAACTGACCGCGTTCCAGCAGGCCGCCCTGCGCGTAGCCGCTGAACAACTCGCTGGGGTGAGCCTCAGTCGCGATCACCTCGGCGCCGACCTTTCGCCACTCCACAACCAGCTCATCCCGGACGGCGCTGCGCAGCGGGCTGCCCAGCGCGGTCACGATGTGAAAGCTCAATCGCCGCCCATTCTTGCTGCGAATCCCGTCCGATCCAACGGCCCAGCCGTCGCCGTCGAGCAGTTTGGTGGCGGCGGCCAGGTTGTAGGCCAGCGACACATCGGGATCGTGGAAAGACGCCAACACGCTGGGGATCGGCGACTCCGCGAGCCGTGCCCGGTCGGCGAAAAATTTCTTGACGATGGCGGGACGGTCGATCGCGGTGCGCAGCGCCTGGAGGAGCACCGGATCGTTTTTCCAGAGAGGCGGCTGCCCAGTCAGGGGATTGGGGTCCGTCTGGTTGAAGGTGACCTGCTCGTAGGCCAGCTGCGACCGGCGCTGCACGGTCATCGAGCCGGTGTTCGCCAGCGTGGCGAGCTGGTCGTCCGGCAGCTCGAGGGCCATCGAGACCTGTCCGGCGCGCGCCGCATCGAGCAGTTGTCCCGCCTCCGGGTAGATCTTGTACACGATGCCGTCGAGGTGTACGCGGCGCCCCCCTCGTCCCTGGGACCAGGCATCGTTGCGCAACAGTGTGATGTGGTCGTCCGGGACGAGTTCGGAGATCTTGAACGGACCGCTGACGACGTCGGGGCGCGCCCAGAAGGGGTCCCCGGCCAGCTGGCCCGGGGCGATCCCGGATAGGCGATGCTGCGGTAACACCGCCGGAAACAGGTTCAGAAACTTGGGGTAGACACGATCGAAATGAAGCGTAAATCGCTGCAGGTCGTGGATATCGATTCGCGAGATCGCCGCGTAGCCGTCGGGTGAGAGGACACCCTGCACCTTGGGGTTGACGATCAGCCGCCAGGTGAAGGCGACGTCGTCCGCGGTCAGCGGCTGGCCATCCGACCAGCGCAATCCGGGACGCAGCCGGTAGGTGACGTCCATCGTGCCGGCGCCCCGGTTCCAGGTCACGTCGCCGTTGTCCAGCGTCGGCACGCGCTCGACGAGGTCGGGCACCGGTTGCAGATTGGGATCGAGCCGCACCAAGCCGGCGTACAGCAGAGCGTCCACCTGTGCGGCCGGAACTTCTTCGTTGAAGAGTGGTGAGAAATTGGTTGGGCTCTCCCAGTCCCCCACCACCAGCGTGCCACCCTCATGCCGCGCGGGTTCGGCCTGATACTGCGAGGCTGGTGGCGTGGGCGAGCCCAGCGAAATCCCGTGCACCGACGGCAGCGAACTGCAGCCTCCCACGAGTGGCAGCAGCGCCAAGGCAACGACCGCGGCTTTACGCGGCCGCCGGTGTGAGAAGGGCCGCCTGTTAGATGTTATCGAGGATCTTGCGGCGCTTTCGCTGGAATTCGCTCTCCGTGATGGCTCCGCGCTTGCGGAGCTTGTCCAGCTGACCCATGTCCGAGATCAGGTCCACGAGAGGCGACGAAAGCCGCTTGTTCAGATGCAGGTCTTCCTCACCGTCGAACTCTGGCGGCCGCGTGTCCCACGATTTCAAGTAGAAGAGCGCCTTGAGGGCGGTATAGGGGATGCCCAACGTCTCGATGCGATCCTTCTCCGCGGCCATCAGCCGCATGGTGACGCCGTAGGTGGCATGCAGGAGCTCGCCGTCGAGGTAACCCTTGAGGACCTCGCCATCCTGGAAGCGGATCGCCACCTTCTGTTCGGCACGTGCCTGCTCCGCGGCGGTCGGTGCTCCACTTCCGAGGGCAATGCGTTTGATCGAGGGCAGCGGGATGAGTGCGCGCTCGTTGTTGCTGGCCTGATCGAGCATCTCCAGCTCGAGATTGGGCTGGTCCAAGCTGATGGTGGCAACCTTGCCTTCCATGATCTCATCGTCAAGAAATCGGATGGTGATGGTGACGGTGGTGGCTTTTCCGGCCCCCGGACTGCCCATTTGTGGCCCTCGTGATGTGGACGTCAGCGGCATTATAACGAGCCGATTGCAGAACTCCTGCGAAAAGATCGCGGCCGTGTGACAAAGTTGGAAATTGCACCGGAGAGTCGTGCAAGGTGCGCAAGAACGGGTGCTATGATTCGCCCCGCGACTCGGTGGGTGGACTTCACGTCGATGACGGATTTTGCCGAGTCCGGGCGGTATAGAGGGTAGTGACACGAGTTGCCAAGGGACCCTCGGACCTCGATCTGATTCGCGACTATCTTGGCGGCGATGTCGCCGCCTTCGACACTCTGTTCAAGCGCTACCACAAGGCCATCTACGGCCTGACCTTCCGGCTGCTGCGAGACCGGCAGCTGGCTGAGGACCTGACCCAGGAGACCTTCTTCCAGATCCTCCGCACCATCCATCGCATCAACGACAGTTTCAACTTCTCCGCCTGGATCCATCGGATCGCCACCAACCTTTGCTACGACGAGCTCCGGCGGCGTAAGAAGTTCCCCGAGGCGCAGGAGATCGACGACGAAGAAAACGAGGACTCGGTGCTGCAGGTGCCAGATGGCGACGCCCGGAAGAGTCCTGAGGTCGCGCTGGAGATCAGTGAGCTGCGCGACGCCGTCTGGTCGGTGGCCCGGCGGTTACCCGAGAAGTACCGGCTGGTGCTGACGCTCCGCGAGCTGCAAGGCTTGAGCTATGCGAACATCGCACGCAAGATGCGGGTCTCCGAGAGTGCGGTCGAAACCCTGTTGCACCGGGCCCGCCGCCGCTTTAAGGAGGAATTTCTCTTCATGGAGGGGAAGGCCCAGACGGAAGAGACGCGCTGCCCGACCATCGCCTACCTGCTCGACAACTTCCCGCCCGGCACGCTCCGCCGCGAGCAGCGCAAGATGGTCGCCCAACACCTCGATTCGTGCCCGGCGTGTTCGGAACGGTTCCCGAACCCGCCCCACCTGCAGCGCAACGACGTGGTGGTGCAGCTCAACACCGCGGTCGTGACTCGCCGCCTCACCTCGAAGGTGCGCCATCCGAAGATTTCCTTCATGGACGGGCGCGTACAGGGCGGCTACCGCAAGCACTAGATATATTTAGCGGCGTGGCCAGCAGCGTTCAGATCGTTTTAGATTGCGCGGACCCCGACAAACTCGCCACCTTCTGGGCCGCCGCGCTGCACTACAAGAAGCAAGACCCGCCGGCGGGCTTTGCCTCATGGCCGGACTTCCTGAAGGCGCAAGGGATCCCAGAGAGCGATTGGACCTCGGCCAGCGCGGTGGTCGACCCCGATGGGGTCGGTCCGCGCATCTTCTTTCAGCGGGTACCGGAGGGCAAAGTCGTCAAGAACCGGGTCCACCTCGACTTGAACGTCGGCGGACCCAGAACGGCGCCGGCCGATGAGCGACGCCGCCGAGTCGATGCGGAGGTCGACCGGCTGGTGCGGCTCGGCGCTCGCCAGTCACGGACGATCGACGAGCGAGGCGAATACTTCGCCAACATGTTCGATCCCGAAGGCAACGAGTTCGACGTGCAATAGGCCAGTTATTTCGGCGACGGTTGAACCGGAAAGTAGCTCTCGAGGGCAGACTCATACTTGCCTGACTGCGCGTCGATGAATGTCACGTGGTAACGCATCCAGGACTGAAACTGGCTACGTGAAGGCTTGAGGCCCACAGGTCCGCCGGGAGGAGGCACCCCGGTCCCAATGAGCCAGGATACGACCCAGCACGTGCAATTGAAAGCCGGGTTAGGCTGAAAAAGAACTTTAGCGAGGACCGCCCCGCTAACCGTCGTGCGGTTCGGGGAGTCTTTCAAGGCAATCGCGATTGCCTGATCTCTCGTGGTTGGGACGCTGGTTGTCGACGGTGCGCTAAGGGTGATGCCCTGGCTCAGGAGACTCGCGGTGATCGCCGGATCCAGGCTGTCCGCTGCATGCCGTGAGGCAGCCACCCAAACAGCAGCACCGATCGCGACGGCCGCCAGCAACGCCAGACCGGCCAGCACCACGCGACTTGGGGCGACCCCCGCTACTTTCGCTGACGGCCCTGCGGCTTGCGTGGCTCTATCACCAGCTCGATCTCCGTGATTTCGACCGGGTGCCAGTGGCGGTCGGCGACCTCATGCTCGAGATCGCCGAGCCGGTGGCGGTGCCGGGGAGGCTTCGACGGGTGGTCGTGCTCAAAGGGTTCCCTCAGCCGATGTCGATGGTCTGCGTCACCGTTGGCCCGCTCGGACCGGTCGGTCATGATGATGTGGGTGTGACCGTGGGGGTCTTGACCATGTGCCCCATGCGCGTGCTCGACCACCTCGACGAGCCGGTGGACATGCGAATCCGCACCAAAATCGTGGCGGTGAACGTACTCGTCATCGTGCCGGTGCGGCATAGGCCGATGTTACAAGGCGGCGCGCGTTCAGACCAGGCGGCGGCCGGTCAGTAGCAGCCGCATCATCCGCGTCGACGCTCGCACCAGCAGCGGCCTCGCCTGGGCGATCGCCTCATCGGTGGTGCCGGGCTCGACGATGGTCGCCTCCAGCCCATCGAACAGGAGCCGCAGCTCCGCCTCATCCGCGATGCTGCCACCCAGGGCGAGCACCGGGATGCCCGCCTGACGGGCGTGACGAGCCACCGCGGCGGGCCCCTTGCCGAAGCGCGCGGTTTGTGAATCGAGGCGGCCCTCGCCGGTGATCACCAACTGGGCGCCGGCGAGCCGCTCGTCCAGGCGCAGCGCCTCCATCACCATCTCGGCGCCCGGCCGGAGCCGTGCTCCGGTGAAGGCGACCAGCCCGGCACCCAGGCCGCCGGCCGCGCCGGCACCCGGCAGCCGTTCGACGTCGACACCCAAATCGCGCCGAATGATCTCGGCGAAATGCTGTAGCGCGGCGTCGAGCTCGGCCACCATCTCCGGCGTCGCCCCCTTCTGCGGGCCGTAAACGGCGCTCGCCCCGCCGGGTCCCGTCAGCGGGTTCGTGACGTCGCAGGCGACCTCGACCTCGGCCTCCTTCCAGTTGGCGTGCACGCCTCCCACGTGGATCCGCGCCAAGCCTTTCAGCGCCAGGCCGCCCGGAGGAAGCTCGTGGCCGTTCTCGGCGAGGAGGTGATAGCCGAGCGCCTGCGCCATACCGGCACCGCCGTCGTTGGTGGCGCTGCCGCCGATGCCGACGATGACGTGGCGGGCGCCCGCGTCGTAGGCATGTTGCAACAGCTCCCCGACGCCGTAGGTGGTCGTGATCCGCGGGTCGCGTTTCCCTGGCGGCACCAACGCCAGACCGGCCGCCTTCGCCATTTCGATCACCGCGGTCGATCCGCCGTCGATCAGTCCGTAGTCGGCGTCCACGGGATCACCCAGCGGTCCGCGAACCCCGAGGGTGCGGCGCTCTCCGCGGGTCGCGGCGACCAGTGCATCGACGGTGCCGTCACCACCGTCCGCAATCGGAACCAGCGCGATATCCGCGTCTGGAGCGGCGGCCCGGACGCCCTCGGCAATCGCCTGCGCGGCGTCGAGTGCGGAGAGCGAACCCTTAAACGCGTTGGGTGCGATGACGATGCGCATCAGCCCATCGCCGGCAGGCGTGCGGCGGCGGTCAGTAGACGGGCGTCAACCAGTGACGGTACTTGGCGCTGCGGCCCCGCACGATCTCGAAATAGAGCTTCTGCAGCCGGTCGACCACCGGTCCCACCTGGCCATCGCCGATCGGCCGCCGGTCGACATCGACCACCGGCGAGATCTGTGCGCCGGTGCCGCACAGGAAGATCTCATCGGCGATGTAGAGCTCCGAGCGGTCGATGGAGCGCTCCACCACCTCCAGGTCGAGCTCGGCGCGCAGCAGCTCGATCATGGCGAGCCGGGTCAGCCCTTCCAGGATGTTGTCCGAGGTGGGCGGTGTAAACACCTTGCCGTCGCGGATCAGGAAGATGTTCTCGGCGCTGCCTTCGCAGACATGGCCTTCGTGGGTCAGCATGATCGCCTCGTCGAAACCGTTTTCCATGGCCTCGGTCTTGGCGAGCGCGGAGTTGACGTAGATGCCGGTGATCTTGGACCTGGCAGGTGCCGCATTGTCGTCGATGCGCCGCCAGCTCGACACCATGCAGCGAATGCCGCGCTCGATGTCGACGTAATTTCCGAAGGGGCTGACGTAAATAGCGAACGAATCCTTGAGGTTATGGAGACGGACGCCGATCTCTTCGGAGCTCTTGAAGGCGATCGGTCGAATGTACACGTCCTGCCGGAAGTTGTTGCGCTTGATGAGCTCGATGCTGGTGGTGCACAGCTCATCCAGGCTGATCGGGATCGCGAGCTTGAGCACCTTCACGGAGTTCTGCATCCGGCGGTAGTGCTCCCGCAGCTTGAGGAGAAAGAGCTGCTCGTGTTCCGCGCTCCAGTAGCCGCGGATGCCCTCGAAGACCCCCGTGCCGTAGTGCAGGGCATGGGTCATCAGGCCCAGTCGCGCGTCGGCGTAGCGCTTGATCTCGCCGTCGAGGTAGACCCAGTACTGCGCCTGCTCCTTCCGCCGGGCTTCAGTCGCGCGCGTGACGCCTTCTGCCTTGATCGCCATCGACAGACGACCTCCTTTGTGCCTGCGAAGCGGCTAGCTTTGAACTGGGTCCGAATTCGCGCTCGGCGACCCTGACTGGATTATATGCCCGCTTCCGCCGACCCGGATAGGGTCCAATGGATGTAACGAAATGGGCCGCAATTGAGTTCAAAAAATGCTGTGCTAAGCTTGGGGCGCCGGTGGCCCCCATACGTATGAACCCCCGGGTGGTGCGCTGGTTCACCCCCGGCCTCCACGTCAAGCGATGGCTGGTCCTTTTGACTGTCGGCCTGGTCATCATCAGCCTCGGGATCGGCTACCTTCTGCGTGACTTTTACCAGTACGGTCACTTCCCCCAGTTCGTCGGCCCGCTGACCCTCCAGTTCATCCCTCGTGGTTACCGAGCCGTGCTCTTCGGACTTCTCGGCTTTGGCCTCGTCGGCTACGCGTTGTACAAGCTGACCCAGTCGGTCCTTGGCCCCTTCCTGCCCGGCCGGGATCGGGCGCTCTCCGAGATCATTTACAACTACCGCTTCCTGCAAAAGGGGCCGCGCGTGGTCGCGCTGGGAGGCGGGACGGGCCTCTCCACCATGCTTCGCGGGCTGAAGAAGTACACCGGCAACCTGACCGCGATCGTGACCGTGGCGGATGACGGCGGCAGCTCCGGCAAGCTGCGCGCCGAGTACCGGATCCTGCCCCCCGGCGACTTCCGGCAGTGCATCACCGCGCTGGCCGACGTCGAACCGCTGATGACGACGCTCTTTCAGCACCGATTCAAGGAGGGCAGCCTCAACGGGCACTCCTTCGGCAACCTCTTCATCATGGCGATGGCCGAGATCACCGGAGACTTCGAGCACGCGATTCGCGAGTCCGGGCGCGTTCTCGCCGTCCGGGGACAGATCGTGCCATCGACTTTGCGCGACGTCACGCTGATCGCCGAGATGGCCGACGGCCAGACCCGGGTTGGCGAGTCGAGCATCCCCCACCCTAATGGCGATGGCGACGGTAACGTCGCGGTGGCGACCGCCATCAAACGAGTCTTTCTCCAGCCGGAGCCCACCATCAACCCGGAGGCCGAGGAGGCGATCCTCAACGCCGAGATGATCATCATCGGCCCGGGCAGCCTCTACACCAGCATCCTGCCCAACCTCGTCGTCGACGGGATGGCCGAAGCGCTCAAGGCCTCACCGGCGATCAAGGTTTTCGTCTGCAATGTCGCCACCCAGCCGGGCGAAACCGATGCCTTCCGCGTGAGCGATCACCTGAAGGCGATCGAGAGCCACCTGGGCACCAACATCTTCGACTTCGTCGTGGTCAACAGCAACAACAACTTCACCCTTCCGCCTTCGGCGCAGGCGGCGGGCATCAGGCGCGTGGTCTACGATCCGGCGACGGTGAGCCAGCGCAGCATCCACGCCGTGCTGGTCGACGTCGTCAATCCACGGATCTCAACCCATCACGATCCCGACAAGCTGGCGCGCGCGATCATGAAGAAGATCTGGCACTCGTAACCAGCTGCGCGTCTTCGCGCTGGGATCGCCGTCGCCGCCAGAACTGGGTGAACCAGTCCTCGCCGAAGAACGCGGCGAACGCAAAGATGATGGCACCGATGATGTCGACGACGTAGTGCTCGCCGAGGTACACGATGCTCAGCCAGACGCACGCCGTGTAAAGCAGCGCCGGCCAGGCGCGGCGGCCCCAGAGCCGTAGCGCGAAGAGCGTACCCAGCAGCGGGTAGGCCGCGTGCAGCGACGGCATGGCGGCGTACTGGTTGGGGGTCAGCCAGTGGTAGACGGTGGCGGGTACCGGGATGCCCGGGATGTCGGTGAAGCTCGGCAGCGTGTGGTCGATGATCTTGACGACGGTGGGCAGCGCCTTCCAGGGCGGCGCGACCGGTAGCAACAAATAGAAGACGAACGCGGCGAACGACATT
Organism: Candidatus Dormiibacterota bacterium; assembly: GCA_035544955.1. Taxonomy (NCBI): domain Bacteria; kingdom Bacillati; phylum Candidatus Dormiibacterota; species Candidatus Dormiibacterota bacterium. The sequence goes on along the minus strand of DASZZN010000040.1, from coordinate 51,097 downwards.
GCGATCAAGGCCCTGGAGAATCGTAAGAAGGTCCGCCGGTCGACGACCCAGAAGAGATAGCCGAGCCCGAGCGGAAATGCAAAGTGCAGGAAATAGAACATCGTGGCGGCGATGTCGTACCAGCTCAGGTGGCCCGCATGGTAGAAGGCCTGCTGCAGGACCAGCGTCGGCACCTGCCCGAAGCTGACCAGCCGCTCGAGCGAGGTGACGTCGTGGATTGGCATGCCGAGCTTGCCGCCCAAGCCGCGCAGGTACTCGTAGGACAGGAACAGCACGAGAAATGGGATCCAGTCCGCGAGAAACAGTTTGGCCCGGCCCAGAATCAGCGCAGCGATCAACATCAGGAGGAGGAAGCGTTCGGGCGAAACGGAAAGGTGGAGGACGAAGACCATGAAGAGCGTCACCGCCGCCAGGTAGCCGCCCACCAGCAACGGTATGAGCCAGGAGCGCCGGCGACCTACCGTTGGGCGCTGAGGCGCGTCACCCGGCTGCACCGAAAGAGCTTACTCAAGGACTCCCTCAACACCCTCCCTTAAAGCCGGCTGAGAAGCCGGCGAGAAGATGGGATTTCGCTAAAACTGCCGTTATATTGAGACTCGAAATGGCAGAAACCGCCCCGGAGCCTTCGGCCTCACGCAGCCCGCGGGTGCTGGTCGTCGATGACGAGCGGAGCATCGTCGACTTCATCCGTCTCGGCTTGCAGTACGAGGGTTTCCAGGTACAGACCGCACCGGATGGGCAGGCGGCCCTGCGCATGATTAGTGAGTTCAGGCCGCACGTGGTGGTGCTCGACATCATGATGCCGAAGCTGGACGGCCTGGCCGTCGCCGAAGCGATCCGTGGCAACAAGGACACCGGTGTCATCATCCTGTCCGCCAAGGACGAGGTCCAGGATCGGATCAAGGGGCTCGAGGTCGGTGCCGACGATTACCTGGTCAAGCCGTTCGACTTCGGTGAACTGCTCGCGCGGATCCGCGCCGTCATGCGACGCCGGAATCCGAATGCCGGTCCGCAACTTCAGGTACAGGACGTCACGATGGATGAGACGACGCGCGAAGTCAAACGGGACGGCCGTGCCATCGATCTATCGGCTCGCGAGTTCGACCTCTTGCGACTGCTGATGATGCATCCGAACCAGGTCCTGCCCCGGGATCGCATTCTCGATCAGGTCTGGGGTTATAACTTCTTCGGCGACGCGAACAACGTCGAGGTTTACATTCGCTATCTCCGGCAAAAGCTTGGCGATGAGCAGCACCAGTTGATCCAGACGGTAAGGGGAGTCGGGTACCGGATCAAGGCATGAACCTGCAGTCGCGCCGCGGTGGGCGCGGCTAGCCATGTCACGCTTTCGATCGCTGCGCTGGCGACTCACGTTCCTCTACCTCGGCCTGCTCGCCGTCTTGTTGTTGGCCGCCGGCGTCGCCCAGTATTTCGCCGCACGGGAGGTCCTGTTTCGAACCAACGCCGATGTGCTTGTGAGCGAGTACAACGCCGTCTTCACCGCCTTCCGCAGGCAGAACGCGAGCCGGCCGGCGGCCACGCTGCGCGCGCTGATCCTGTCGCAGACGTTCAGCCTCGAACTGAGTTCCCGCCGGACGGCCGCGACCATCATCGACGTGAACGGGGGCTGGGTCACATCGTCGCCGGCGACCCTGTTTGCCACGCTGGACCCCCCGAGCCTCACCACCCAGGAGTACCGCAACGCGGTGCTCCACGGGCCCCGGCCCTATTACGTCGCCGCCGCTGCCGATGGCTCGACCTACCTCGTGGTGCTCAACGTAATCCGCAACGGCACCCGGCCGATCGGCCTGGCCCAGCTCGCCATTCCGACCAGCGAGATCGATCAAACGCTGCGGCTGGACCGGGAGGTTGCCGTCGTAGGGTCGTTGCTCGTGCTGCTGCTGGCCTTGCTGCTGAGTCCGCTGATCGTCGGCCGGGCGCTCCGTCCCCTACAGCAGATGTCGACCACGGCCGGGGCCCTGGCCGCCGGCGATTACAAACAACGGGTGAACGTGCCGAAGACCAGGGATGAGATCGGCACGCTCGCGGTCGCGTTCAACCAGATGGCCGCCGGCATCGACCGTGCCTTCGAAATCCGCCGGCAGTCGGAAGAACAGATGCGGCACTTCGTCGCGGACGCCTCGCACGAGCTCCGTACGCCGCTGACCTCGATCGCGGGCTACATCGATGTGCTCGGCCGGCGTGACGTGGTCGACCCGGAGACGCTGCAAACGTCGCTCGCCGCCATGCAGCAGGAAAGCGCCCGCATGACCCGGCTGGTCAACGACCTGCTCACGCTCACCCGATTCGAATCCGGCAAGGTGCCCAGTCGCCAACCGGTGCGGCTCGACCAGTTCGTCAACCAGGCGCTTGACGAGCTGAGCCTGCGCGACAAGGGCGCGGTCGTGTCAAAGGATCTGCAGCCGGGGGTCACCGTGCGGGCCGACCCCGAGGCACTGAAACAGGTGGTGACCAACTTTGCCCAAAACGCGCTCAAGTACGCACCGGGGGCGGAACAGCACTGGAGCGTCTTTCAGGCGGATGGGCGGGCCGCGATCCGGCTGCAGGACACCGGCCCGGGCATCTCCCGGCAGGATCTTCCACACATCTTCGAGCGCTTCTACCGCGGGGACAAGGCGCGCGACCGGTCGATGGGCGGCTCGGGGCTGGGCCTGGCCATCGCCAAGTCGATCGTCGAGGCGCACCAGGGCACGATCGAGGCGGCCAGCGAACCCGGCCAGGGGGCGACCTTCACTGCCTGGCTGCCGCTGGCGGCTTAGCTCCGCAAGCGGATAATCGCCGAGATCTCGACCGGCACACCGAGCGGCAGCTCGCTGGTTCCCAGCGCTTGCCGGGTGTGCCGCCCCCGCTCCCCGAACACTTTGAAGATCAGGTCGGAAGCCCCGTTGAGGACTTTCGGCTGCTCCTCGAAGCCGGGCGCCGAGCGGACGAAGCCGCTGAGCTGGACGAATTGCTCGACCCGGTCCAGCGATCCCGCATGCTGGCGGATGAGCGCCATGATGTTGAGGGCACAGATCTCTGCCGCCCTGGTGCCGTCCTTGAGGCTGACATCGCCGCCCACCACGCCGTGGAATTGGACCTGGCCGTTCCAGCTGGGGATGACGCCCGACGTATAGAGCAGCTCCCCAACCTGCTGGACCGGCACGTAGGAGGCGAGCGCCTTTGGAGGTTCCGGCAGCTGGAGTCCGAGCGTGCGCAGGGTCGCTTCAGCCGAATCCACGCTCAGGTTCCGCCTCGACCGTGTGGTGAGCAGCCGCGATCGACCTCCTCAGCCCGCATTGGACGGGCCGTAGAAAAGAGGGTACCGTCGCCGGTCTCAAACCACCACCTTGAACCGGTGAAAGGATGGTTAACGCGGCCGGCCTGGTTGTGACGGCGGGTCACGGGCGAAACGAGTTTTGGTCTTGCCGGCGGACCCGCCAGCGCCGCGCCAGGATGACGGCGCCCAGGGCGAGCAGCGCCGCCAGCGCGGCGGCGTAGCTGGCGTAGCCGGGCGTCCCACTCGAGCGCCGGACCGGAACCGCCCCGGCGGTGCCGGCAGGCGGCGTGGCGGAGGCACGGCTGGTTGCGGACGGAACGGCCGTGGCCGTCACGCCCGCGACCGTGGCGGCGGGATCGGCGATGCGGTACGCCCCGGCCAAGCCATCCGTCGGATTCCAGGCCGCCGCGACGACCTGCGCCGGGTTGAGCGGCTGGAGCGCGAGGGCCGTGATCCGGGGTTTGAGCGGGAGGCCGCCGCCAAGCGTGCCCCAGCTCGCCCCCCGATCCAGCGACCGAAAGACGCCGCCGTTGCCCTGGTCGCCATCGCTGCCCGCGTAGATCTGATCGGGATTCGCGGCGTTGAAGAGCACGATGTTGAAGTCGGTGGTTGGCAGACCGGCCAGCGGGCTCCAGGTCACGCCGCGATCATCGCTGCGAAAGAGGCCCTGCGAGGTGCCGGCCAGCACCGGCGGATCGGTGCCGCCCGAGGGCGCCGAGGCTGCTGCGAGCGAGGCAACCACCGCGTCGCCGGGGAAGTTCCCTTTGACCACCGCCCAGTTCCCGCCGAGTCCTTCGGACTTGAGCAGATAGCCCGAGACGGCGTTGCCGTTGTCGGCGCCCGCAAACAGCGTGGGGCCGTTGGTCTTCGGCAGCACCGCCACCGCGGCGACATTCAATGTCTCGAGGCCGAGCGAATGCCAGGAGCCGGCGCCATCGCTGGAGTAGTAGACGCCGTGCGCAGTCCCAGCGAGCAGTAGACCGCTGTCCACCGCGATCGAGCGGACATCCATGCTGTTGAGTCCCTGGCTCTGCGCGACCCATGTCTTCCCTTCGTCGACGGACTTGTAGACGCCGTCAGCCTGCGTGCCGGCGTAGGCGGTCGCCGGCTGCAGCGGGTCGAAGCGCACGACCCAGGCGTTGTCGATCCCGGTGATCGCCGAGGTCCAGGTGGCGCCGGAGTCGCTGCTGCGCAGGACGCCTCGGCCCTGCGTCGCCTCGAGCAACACCGACGGATGGGCGGGCGCAACAGCGATCGACCACACCGGAAGGTCTCGCGTCCCGGGTTGCTGGGCACCCGTCAACGTCCAGCTGGTGTCCGCCGCGGACGCAGCGACAACGGTGGCGAGCAACCCGGCGGCCAGCAAGATGGGCGTAAGCAGCGTGTGGCGCGACAATTTCACGTGGGTGCCCGGAAAAACGGAGTAAGGATAGCAGACGCAATTCGCGCGATCCCTCCGGCCAACTTTGGACGGAGCGTCCAAGTCAGGGCCCAATTCGCGCGAAGCTCGACTACAATGCTCGACGTGCGACAGCTCTGGCGAGCGCTGCACGGTGTTCCGCAGTTGCTCCTGGTCCAGCCGGAGCAGCTTAACTATGACCTGGCCTACGCGCTGGCCCTCCTACCCCTGGTCCTCGCCGGCATCATCTTCTTCCTGCAGGACGCCCTGCTCTTGTTTTCGATTTCGTTTCTCTCCGGGATCGTATGCCTGCTCGCCCTGCAACTGGCCCGCTTGACTTTCGGGCTGCCGGCGTGGGTCGGCTTCAAAGCGACGCATCCGCTGGTCGCCAGCGTGCTGATCGCCAGCTTCTTCTCCCCTCGCACGCCGGCCTGGATCGGCGCGTCGCTGGTGATCCTCTTCATCGCGATCGACACCGTCCTCTGGCCGCAGCTACGTCGGGTGATGATCCATCCGGCCCTGATCGTGTTCGGAATTCTCTTTCTGATCCAGATGCCGCTGCACATCGGGTACGCCGCCGTCGATGCCCGCCACCTCGACGATCCGCTGCTGCTCTGGTTCCGGAACGGCACCATCATCGACCCGGTCAAGCTGTACATCGGTAACTTTCCTGGGCCCGTCGGGGCGGCATCGGGCGCCGCGGTGCTGCTCGGCGTCACCTACCTCTGGTACACGCGGAAGATCTCCCTGGGCGTCGTCGTCGGATTCCTCTGTGGCGTGGCCGCCGCCGCCATCGCCATTCGATCGGACCTCGGCTTCCAACTCGCCTCCGGACCATCCCTCTTCCTCGCGGGCTACATCGCCGCCGACCGCCGTCGCCTCATGCTTTCCGAGCGATTCACGTTTGCGTTCGGCCTCGCCGCGGGCGTGGGAACAATGATCCTGCGCTGGTACGGCAATGGACAGCAGGCGGCATGGCAGGCGCTGTTACTGGTCAGCGCGCTGGTCACGGTCGTGTTGCTCGTGCAGGACCTCCTTCGACGGCGTGCGAGGTCGGCGAGCCGGCCGGCGGCGCTGCGTACCCTGGCAGTCGACTCCGCGGAACCACCCGATCCGCATCGACTCTGGGCACCAGTCCGGTCGGAGGTACGCCAACCGGTCATGGCGACGTCGCCCGTCTCGACGGCCTACAGCCGCAGCACCACCCCGCGTCCGGTCCGGTCGTTCGATACGCAGGGCGACTCGAACGAGCTGGTGCGACAGATGCGCAGCGCGGCCACGCGCGGCGGCCCGTTGCGGGGCGGGGCGCAGAACCCAATCGTCCTCATGGCAGCCCTCTTGCTCATCAACCCCATCGGGCTGTGGCTTACCTGGTCTCAGCGATCGCTCAACCGCCAGACGAAGCTAATCCTGAGCGCCGTATCAGTGCTGTGGTACGTAGGGGTGGCTGGCCTCGTGTTCGCGCTGACGCACCGTTAGGCCAGACGGCCCTCCCTGCATCCAGATCGTCTGATCGCGGGATGCGCCGACTGACACGATGTCGATGGGCGCGCCACAGAGCTCACTGAGCCGGTCGATGTAGCGGCGAGCGGCTTTCGGCAAATCCTCGGGCCGCCGGAGGCCCGCAGTCGATGAGCGCCAGCCGGGCAGGGTCTCGTAGACGGGCTCGCAGTGCTTCAGGTGGCTGATGTTCGACATCGGATAGGCCTGGAGCTCGCCCTTGCTGATGTAACCGGTGCAGATCCGGATAGGGTCGAACTCATCGAGCACGTCGAGCTTCGTCAAGGCAATCGAGCGGATCCCGTTGAGGGCGACGCTGTAGCGCGCCACCACCGCGTCGAACCATCCCACGCGTCGCGGCCGCCCAGTTGTCGTGCCAAACTCGACGCCGATCTTGCGCATCTGCTCGCCCAGGGCATCGGTGAGCTCGGTCGGCATCGGCCCGTAACCGACACGCGTCGTATAGGCCTTGAAGACACCCATCGTCAGGTCGACGGCGGCCGGCGGAATGCCGGAGCCGGTGAGCGCGCCGCCGGCAGTGGGCGATGAAGACGTCACATAGGGATAGGTGCCGAAGTCGAGGTCCAGCATGCTGCCCTGGGCTCCCTCCAGCAGGATCTGGCCATTGCGCCCAACCGCCTGGTGAACGATCGGAAAGATGTCCTTGATGTGAGGGCCGAGCCGCTCACCGTACGCGGTGTACTCCTCGAGCACCGCTTGCGGGTCGAGCGGCGGTACGTGGTAGAGCTGCTCCAGGATCGGGTTTTTGATCTTGTTGAGAACGAACCCGAGTTTCTTTTGGAGGAAGCGCGGCTTCAGCAGGTCGCCGGCGCGGAAGCCGATTCGCCGGACCTTGTCGGCATAGGCGGGGCCGATGCCGCGCCAGGTCGTGCCAAGCCGATCATCGCCGCGCTGCTCCTCTTCGAGCTTGTCGAGGATCGGATGCCACGGCATGATCAGGTGGGCACGATCGGAGATCATCAACCGGTCGATGCTGATGCCGCGCGACTGCACCTGCTGCATCTCTTCGAGCAGCACGCGTGGATCGAGCACGACGCCGTTGCCGATCACGCAGGTGGTGGTCGGATAGAGGATGCCTGAGGGAATCAGGTGGAACCGAAATTCCTGGCCGGCGTTGACCACCGTGTGTCCGGCGTTGTTGCCGCCCTGGGAGCGGATGACCATGTCCGCCTTCTCCGAGAGAAGGTCGATGATCTTGCCCTTGCCCTCGTCGCCCCACTGGCCGCCTACGAGGATGGTGACCATGCGCTAGCTCCCGCGTCTCCGGTCGAGATTGGCGAACTTCGTCTGCTCATCGATGAAGAGCAATTCGATCTTTCCGGTCGGCCCGTTGCGATGCTTCGCAATGATGACCTCGGCGATGTTCCGTCTGTCCTCGGCAACGTTGTCGTTGTAAAAACGCTCGCGATAAATGAAGAGCACGAGGTCGCTATCTTGCTCTATCGAACCACTTTCGCGAAGATCCGCAAGAACCGGCCGGTGATCAGGACGCTTCTCAGGTTCGCGACTTAGCTGAGAGCAGGCAATCACCGGTATCTGCAATTCGCGCGCCAGACTTTTCAGCGAACGCGAGATATCTGAAATCTCCTGCACACGGTTTTCCTGGTTGCGACCCTGCATCAGCTGAAGATAGTCGACGATGATCAGACCGAGGTTATTCGCGGACTTCAGTCGGCGAGCTTTGGTGCGCATTTCCATAACGGACACGCTCGGTGAGTCGTCGATGTAAATCTGCGCTTCGGAGAGCGCACCCATCGCCTGGGCGATTCGCGGCCACTCGGCATCCTTAAGGAGTCCGGTGCGCAGCCGATACGAATCAACTGAAGCCTCGCTACAGAGGAGTCGAGTCACGAGCTGCTGTTCGGACATCTCTAGCGAGAAAATTGCGACCGGAATTTTGTATTGAATCGAGGCGTGCTGCGCGATATTCAAGGTTAGGCTGGTTTTACCCACGCCTGGGCGTGCGGCAATGATGATCAGATCTGACTTCTGGAAGCCACCGGTTTTCGCATCGAGGTCACTGAAGCCGCTCGGCACGCCCGAGATAACTGACTGGTCCTTGTGGATCTGCTCGATCTGATCCCAGGTCGTCTTGAGAATGTCCTTCAATGCAACGAAGTCCTGCGTGATGCGGCCTTCCGCGATGTTGAAGATCACGCCTTCCGCCGTATCCAATGCTTGACCCGCGGGCGTGCTGTCGTCGAACCCCAGCGCCGTGATCCGTCCGCCGGCGCTGATCAACTTTCTCTTGGTGGCGGCCTCCTCCACGAGGTGGCCGTAGTACTCGACGTTGGCCGCAGTAGGGACCCGACTCTCGAGCTCTGCGAGAAACACCTGGCCACCGATGCGTTCCAGGACCAGCATTTTCTCGAGTTCGGATGCGAGCGTGAGCAGGTCGATTGGGTCGCTCCGGTCGTAAAGGTTCAGCGCAGCCCGGTAGACCTGGGCGTGATGGTCGAGGTAGAAGTCCTCGGGTCGTAGGAAGTCGGCGACTCGCACGATGGCGTTGCGATCGAGCATCAGGGAGCCGAGCACCGATGCTTCCGCCTCCAGGTTGTGGGGCGGCACGCGGCCGCCTGTTGCCGGCGGCGCCGGCGCGCGTCTCAGGTCAACGGTCAAGCGGAGGTGACCATCAACGGGATCCGGGCCGTGACCTCACGGTGGAGCTTCACGTGAGCGGTGCCGACGCCCATCGCCTTCACCGGCTCGTCGAACTCGATCTTCCGGCGGTCGAGCGTGATCCCGTGCTGCTGCTTGAGTGCCGACGCCACATCTGCATTCGTCACGGCACCAAACAACTTGCCATCCTTCCCGCTTCGCAGTTTCAACACCACCTGCACGGCCTCCAGCTTGACGGCCAACGCCTTCGCGTCCTCCAGCTCGCGGTTCTCGCGCTGGACCGCCGTGGCCTTGACGCGATCGACCTGCTCCTGCGCACCCCTGGTTGCTTGCTGGGCGAGCTTGCGCGGCAGGAGGAAGTTGCGCGCGTAGCCGTCGGCCACGTCCCTGGTCTCACCGGCCTTCCCGGTTCCCTTGACGTCCTCGATCAGCACGACTTTCAAATCGCCCTCCTCCGGCCGACCCGTTCGAGGGCCAGTCCGCGCAACGCATTGACGCGGCCACGGAGCCCTTCACGGCTCCGGCGTAAATCCTGGTCAAAAACGCTGGTCCCCAGCGCGATGCGTTCCTGGTGCTCGGCGACCACGTCTTTGGGTGCCTTGTCGACGAACAATCGGATGGCGAGCACGGTCAGCGCCACCGCATCCATCTCACCGAAGACCGGCAGGCGCAGCGGGACATCGACCACCGGGTTGAGAATCAGCGCCATGGCAGCCGCGAGCGCCAATTTGTTGCGTTGCGGCACGCGTGGATCCCGATAGAGGCAGTAGGTCAGCTTTCCGTAACGAGGAAGTTCCCGAGCGATCCGCCGGAGCAGCCCGAGACTAAACAGCATGCTTCCTCTCTTTATTGCGAGCCTACGGTCGCGTCGACCCTTACCCGACGCGACGTGGCGCCGCAGATTTTAGCAGAGCACAGCCTAAAGAACCGTTGTGACAGCTGTCTGTCGCGTTATCCCCAGAGCCTTGAATACAGGGCCTGTGGAAAGGCCCTGAACAACCAGGGAGAGAAAGACGAAGCCGAAGACCAGGACCAGGATTTCGTCGTGGCCGGCGACCACCGCCGGGACGCCGAGGGCGAGCGCCAGCGAGAGGGCGCCCCGCAGCCCGGCCCAGACCAGCGCCAGACGCCACGACCACGGCCAGAGGTCGGTCCTGGGGAGCGTGACGACGGTCACCATCAGCGCCCGCGCCAATAACACCGCGCCGATCAGCGGCATCAATCGCCCACCGGCCCGGACCACCTTATCGAGGTGGACCTGCAGACCTACCAGAAGGAAGACGGCACTCGACATGACAAAGCCGAGCCCGCGCCAGAAGCGATGCACCTGGTGGTGCGCCGATGGCTCATAGGCGGTTCCCAGGATCAGCGACATCGCGATCACCGCCAGCAGGCCACTAGCCCCAACCCGATCGGCGAGGAGGTAGCCGGCGTAGGCCGCCAGCACCGTGACTGCGATTTGCACCACATGGGGAAGCGCAGCAAGAATCCGGCGTGCCAGCAGACCAATAACCACCCCGACCACCAGGCCGCCCGCCGTCTGGAACAGGACGAGGCCGATCACGCCGGGTGGGTCGATCACGCGCCGCTCGACCACCGCGAGCGCGACCACGAAAAGGAGCACCGCGACGCCGTCATTGACAAGGCTCTCCCCCTCCAGCGCCACCCGCAGGCGCTCCGGCGTGTGCAAGCGGCGCAGCGCGGCGAAGACTGACACGGGATCGGTTGCCGCCAGGATGGCCGATAGCAAGAGGGCTTCATCGGATGGAAGGCCGGCGGCCCGAAGAAGCCAGAAGCCCACGGCAGCGGTCAGCACCGCACCCGCCAGACCGAGCAAGAGGATCCACGGCAGCTCGCGGCGTATCGCCGCGGCCCGCATCGAGAACCCGGCGTCGAACAGCAGCGGCGGCAAGAAGACAGCGAGCACCAGCGTCGGGCTCACGGTGAAGGCCGGCACGAGGCGCGCGCTGGCTATCACGGCACCGACTAGCAGGAGCAGGAAGGGCCAGGGCCAGCGGCGCAACGCGGTCACGGGCCCAGCAGCTCGGGGTGCGCCTCGAGGTACCGCCAGGCCGACTGCGCGTCGGGCGGCAGCGTTCCATCCACAATCGCGTCTTCCAGCGCCGACTTGACACGCTTGATCCAGGGTCCGGCGGGACGGCCAGTCCGTGCCATCAGCTGCTCGCCGGTAAGCGGCGAGCGGATGGCGGCGATCGCATCGGCGTCGAGTTGTCGGATGCGCGCCTCGAGGTCGTCGATCTTCTTGACATCCGGGTAGTGACTGGCACGCATATCGGCACGCGCCAGCACGAGCAGGCGATCGAGCTGCTCACCGGCGTCGCGGACCAGTCGTCGCACCGCCTTGTCCTCCCAGCCCTGCGGGTCGTACTGGATGGGCCGCATGTGCAAACGGATCAATTTGGTGACGGCGTCGACGACCTCGCCCGGATAACGCAGATGACGGAGTGCGGCAGCGGCCATGGTTGCGCCAACGTCCTGGTGACCGATGAAGGTGGGTTTGCCGTCGCGCAACTCGTGCACCGCGGGTTTCCCGACGTCGTGCAGCAGCGCGGCCAGCCGAGTGATCAACTCCGGCGGGGCAAGGGACGCGGCCAGCAGGCCGTGCCCGAAGACGTCGTGGCTATGCCAGCCTCCCTGCCGCATGCCCTTGCCGGCCTCGAGTTGCGGCAGGATGCGCGGCAGGAGCCGGGTCGCATCCAACAGGTCGAGGCCGCCCTGCACCGTCTCGGCCAGCAGGAGCTTCGAGAACTCGTCGCGGATGCGTTCCATCGACACCGTGGGCGGCTGCAACCGTGAGGATTGATCCCGGATGGCGGCCTCGACAGACGGATCGAGACTGAACTGGAGCGTCGTGGCGAACCGTATCGCGCGCAACATGCGGAGCGGGTCTTCGTCGAAAGTCGTCCGCGGTTCGAGTGGCGTCACGATCCGGCGGGCGTTCAGGTCATCGAGGCCACGACCGGTGAGGTCGAGCACGGTCCCATCCCACTCCATCAGCAGGGTATTCACCGTGAAGTCCCGACGCATGACGTCATCCTTAAGGGTCCCCGGACTGACGTCGGGCTTTCGGCTGGCACGGTCGTATTGCTCGGTCCGGCTGGAGACGAACTCCAGCGCGTGGCCAGCATCGATATCGAGGTGGGCGGTCCCGAATCGCTCGAAGATCACGGGCGGATGCAGTTGCAAAGCAGAGCCAACCGCCGTCGCGAGTTGGGTTGCACCCTGACCCTCGACCAGGATGTCGACTTCGTGAATCTGCTTTTCTCGGTCTCCGCCCAGCAAGCGGTCGCGCACATAACCGCCGACCACGAATGCGCGTTGTCCGCGGTGCTTGGCTTGCTCCCGTACCGCGGCGAACGGCCGCTCCCAATCCGGGAGCGCCGGCGGATCAAGCCGAGGGGGCATGCCGGGCGCGAAGCCGCGCGAATTCGACGGCACCGATCAATCCCACATCGTCGCCCAGCGCGGGGCGGACGATCCGAAGGCCGCGCCGCGCCGCCTTCCACGACGAGTCGTTCAGCGAGCGGCGCATGGGGGCGAGCAGAAAGTGCCCGGCCTTGATGACGCTCCCCCCAAGCACGATCACTTGCGGGTTGAAGAGGTTGACGAGGGTGCCGATCGCCAGCCCGAGGTAGCTGCCGGCGTTCTCCAGGATCGCCGTCGCCAGCTCGTCGCCGGCGCGGGCGGCGCGGACCACGTCCTCGGCATGCGGTTCGAGCAACCCGTGGAGCGCGCTGCCGGGTCTCTGCGGCGCCGACTCGCGCGCCGCGCGGGCAATCCCGGTGCCACTGGCGATCGCCTCGAGGCAGCCCCGATTGCCGCAGGTGCAGAGCGGCCCATCGCGCTGCACCACGATGTGGCCGACCTCGCCGGCGATGCCATGGGCGCCGGCGTAGAGCTCGCCGCGCAGCAGGATGCCGGCCCCAATCCCGGTGGACACCGTGACATAGATCAGCTCGCTGGCGCCACGGGCGGCGCCGCGTCGATGCTCGCCGAGCGCGGCCAGGTGCGCGTCATGATGGAGAAAGCTCGGGATGCCGGTCGCGCGCGTCAGGATCCGGTTGAGCGGCACGTTTCTGAAGCCTGGCAGGTTGGCGGGACTGATGACGAGGCCCGCCGCCGGGTCCACCGGTCCAGGCAGCCCGATGCCCAGCGCGTGGACCCCACCAGCCGGTGTGCCGTCCGCTTCGAGCGCTTCCGCAACCGCGGCAACGATCCGGTTGATGACGTGCTGACGGCCGCGCGCGGCCTCGGTGGGATGCCGTACGACCGTGCGGAGGCGGCCTCGAGCATCCGCCACTGCGACACGCAGCTGCGTGCCCCCAAGATCGATACCGACGTAGGGCATGGGTTGTCGCGGCTCAGAATAGTCCCGCTATCGCCAGCGAGGACGGGGCAGCGGCCGCAAGGTCGCCGCGGCCAGCAGTGCGCCAATGAAAAGCGCAACGGCCGTGGCGCGAAAGATCAGGTGGTATTCGTCAAAGATGGCGGCCTTCACCTTGAAGGTGTAGATCGCGAATTGCGTCGCGAAGTTCGGGTTCAGGCCGGGCAGCGGCGGCAGCAGGTGCGCTGTCGCCCGGTGAAATTCCCACAGCCCAAAGCCGGCCACCAGAGAGAAGCCGACCAGCATGCCAACCAATCGCATGATGATCAGGAAGGACGCCCCGGCGCCGCGTTCCGACTCACCGACGGCATCCAGCAGGGCCGCGCTGACCGGCGCGATTTCGATGCCAAGCCCAAGACCGGTGAGGAACAACTCGGCGTCGGCCACCGTGATGGGCAGGCCGAGCAGGTGCGGCTTGAGCGAGCCTTCGTTCCAGCCGGACAGCATGAGAAATCCGGCGGCTGCGAGGACCAGGCCGAGTGCCGCGACAACGCGGTAGCTCCGCATCCGTTGCGCCAGCCAACCGCCAAGCAGAGCCCCGATGGGTATGCCGAGCATCAGACGGAAGAGGAGCAGCGCCGCGCCACTGGCATTCATCGAGAAGACGGCGTTCGCGAGCACCGGAATATAGACAAGCGCCACCATCAGGCCGGCACCCGCGATCGCGTTCGTCAGCGCCGAACCGCTGAAGGACGAATCCCCAAAGCGGCGGACGTTGATCAGTGGGTGAGAGCTTCGGCGCTCATGCCAGACAAAGGCGGCGAAGAACAGGATCGCCAACGGCGCCTGCCAGAAGAAGCCTTCGCCTACCGGGCTCTGCTCGGGGTTGGCGGCGTACAGCGCCAACGTGAGTGAGGCAAGGCCGGCGGTGGCCAGGAGCACACCGAGCCCGTCGAGCTGCGCCGGTCGGCGCGGCTCGCCGCCGCTACGGATTTCCGGCCAGAGCCCCCACAGGAGCAGCGCGGCAAATGGAATGTTGATCCAGAAGATCCAGGTCCACCCCAGAAGGGCCGCGATGAAGCCGCCCCACAGCGGGCCCAACACGCTACCGATCTCCTGCAGCGCGCTGACCGCGCCGAGCACCGGACTCCGGCCTCCCGCGGGATAGAGGTCCGCCGCGAGCGCGAGCACCGCGGGCACGAGCGCGCCACCGCCGGCCCCCTGGAGGACACGGCCGGTCACGAGCTGCCCGAGGTTGGGTGCCGTCGCGGTCAGCAAGGATCCGAAAGCGAACAGCACCATCGACAGCGCGAACACGCGGAGGCGGCCCAAGCGATCGCTGAGGCCGCCGGCGAGAGGCATCGCCGCCAGGTAGCCGAGCAAGAAGCCCGTGATGATCGGCGTCGCCCGCTCGAAATGGTTGGCCGGAATGTTCAAGGTCGTCAAGATGGACGCCCGCGGATCGGTTGAGTTGAAGAGGACCGTGACGACGACATAGGCGTCGAGGGATGCGAGGAAGAGCCCGGCGCCGCTCAGGGCGAGCAGGACCGACCGGTTAGCCGAGCGGCGGCGGAGTGACCGAAACGGAGTGATCATGATTGGAGAAGTCGAACGTGATGGTCGCCGACTTTGAGGCATCGAAGAGGCTGCCGGTCAAACGTGCTCGCCACAGGTTACTTCCCTGGCTTTCGATCCAGTAGGTGGCCACAAAGGTGCCCTGGTCGCGGATCAGCGTCAGCAATTGGTGCATCCGAACCGCTGAGACCTGGCCCGCGACGGGATAGGTGTCGTGGCCGGCGATCTTTTCGCTGTTGCCGCGCGTGGGCGACGTGGTATCGCGCATCGCGGCGAACAGACCCGCCTGCGGATCGAATAGCGTTCGGGCATCAAAAAACGCGGCGAGCTGGGCGTCGGTGAGCTGCTGCCAGCCGCCCGTGAATGACTTCAGATAGACCTTCTCGGCGGCGAAGACAACCTCGACCTCCAGCAGGATGGTGCCCTCCTTGAGATTCACCCGCGCGTGAAGATCGGGCGGATGCGCATCGCCCTGCGCACTCTGCACCGGCTCGCTGGCGCCGGTGAAGCCCGTGATCTGCATCTGGAAGTGAAATCCGTTCAAGTGAAGCATGTGCTGGCTCGACTGGTTGAGCAAGGTCGCCGCGTCCGGCGGCTGGGGGCCGCACGCCGCGAGCCCCAGGATGAGGGCGAGGCCGGCGAGTACGCCGCGAGACCGCGAGGCACCGCCGGCCAGCATCAATTCCTCAGGATGCGGTCGTCTCCGACCCGGCGCGTGATCTTCTGCGCGTCCAGCCACTCGAGCAAGGGAAGAACGTAGCGGCGGCTCGATCCCAGCACATCGCGAGCGGCGGCGACCGTCAGCGTGCGGTGCTCGGTGAGATGGTCGCGGATCCGGCGGACGGCGTCATCGTACGCCGAGCGGGCGAACGCCGTGTCATCGTTGACGCGAACCACCCGCCCATCGACGACGAGGTACTGGAGGAGTGCGGGCGTCAGCTGGTACCGACGGATGAGGTCTGGTAGCGGCGGCGGGTTGAAGGGCTGCCCTTGCAACTCGGCGACAAATGCCGCAATCGCAGTCTCCTGTTCGGAGGTGAGTGCCGGGTGGTGGGCGGTGGCGGCGACCTCGCCCCCCTCGTCGACAACCGTCTGCTCGGCGGCGAGCGTCGTGAGCAGCGCGGCAAACATTTCGGCCGGGATCCCGGTGCGGCTGCGCAGCTCTTCCTTCGGCATCCCACGCCGAAGCGGTTGCGCCTTGTGGTATGCGGTCAGGCCACTCAACACGCGCGCCACCGAGCGCTCCCACTGCTCGCGGGTCAACCATCGCGAGGCCATCCGTCGCACGGCCCCGCGGTCTCTCAGGGGCGCGAGAACCGTCTCCACCTGTTCCGGAGACAGGCCCAATCGGCCAGCCAGCTCCGCCCCCACCAGGCCCCAGGGGTGCTTACCGAGCTCGAGAACCGCGGCGGTTGCCGGATCGGCGCGCTCGCGGGCGGCGAGATCCGCCAGGACCGCCGGGTCCCGCCGCCGGTGACGGCGTGGCGCGCTGTCGACGATCACGCCGCCCGCGACCGTGGCGGCCGGTGAGGGCACCCGCAGGATGAAGCGGTCACCGTCGAGGGCCACCAGCGGCTGCGTGGCAAAGAGCTGGACCCAACCCGCCTCGCCGCCGCGAAGTTCATCTCGCTCGAGCAGGCTCAGCTCGATCATTACCTCACTGGTCTCGTGATACATCTGCAGGCGCTGGTGGTGCCTTAATGGCGGGACACCGGGCAGCACCTCGAGGCGCGCGTCCAGGCGCCGGCTCGACGGCAGTGTTCCCGGAAGCGCGAGCACGTCGCCTCGCCGGACCTGCGAGTGGTCGAGCCCGCTGAGATTGACGGCAGTCCGGCTCCCCGGCCGGGCTTCGTCGACCGGCTGGTTGTGCTGCTGCAGGCCGCGGATGCGCACCCGGCGGCCGGCGGGCAAGAGGGCGAGTTCGGCGCCCTGCCGCAGGGCACCGCCGACCAGGGTACCGGTGACCACCGTGCCGAATCCCGACATGGCAAATGAGCGATCGACCGGCAAGCGCGGCCGTCCGACATCGGGACGCGCGGCGGTTTTTGCGAGCTCCGCGTCGAGCGCCGCCCGAAGCTCGTCTAAGCCGGCGCCGGTGGCGCTCGACACCACCATGATCGGCGCCTGCTGCAGCGAGGTTCCGGCGATCAAGCTGGCCACATCCTCACGCACCAGGCCAAGCCAGGCGTCATCCACCAGGTCGGCCTTGGTCAGCACCACGAGACCATGCTCGATGCCGAGCAGGTCCACGATCGCGAGATGTTCCCGCGTTTGCGGCATCGGCCCCTCGTCCGCCGCGATCACCAGCAGGACCGCGTCCATCCCGTGGACGCCCGCGAGCATGTTCTTGAGAAAGCGCTGATGGCCCGGTACGTCGACGATCCCGACCCGCCGGCCGCTGGGCAATTGCATGTAAGCGAAGCCGAGGTCGATGGTCATGCCGCGGCGCTTCTCTTCCTCTAATCGATCAGGGTCGATTTGCGTCAGCGCCAGCACCAGCGATGACTTGCCGTGGTCGATGTGGCCGGCCGTGCCGACGACGAACGAGCCTACCGGGAGGTCGGTCATGCCAGTGCCGCGAGCACGGCGTCGATGACGACATCGTCCTCATCGGACAGCACCGTGCGCGGATCGAGCAGAACCCGCTCCTCAACAATTCGCCCGATGACAGGCGGCTCGTGGTCGCGCAAACGGCGGAGCAGCTCCGCGGCACCACCGCGCGCCGGCGTGATCGCGAGCGCCATCGTGGCCAGCCGCTCCCCCGGCAGCGAACCGCCACCGACAGTGGACTCCGCGGCGACGACCTCGACCGCGGCGCCACGCTCCATCAGCCGGCTCTGCCACGCACGTGCGCGCGCGGCAATCGACTCCGTTGCCGCGCCGAGCATGTCCCAGACCGGCAACCGGGATAGGGATTGGGTCAGATAAAGGTCGAGGGTGGCGATCAGCGCCGCCAGCGTGAGCTTGTCAACGCGGAGCGCCCGCGCCAGCGGATGCTTCATCGCCCGGCCCACCAGCGCCGCACGACCGAGCAACAGGCCCGCCTGCGGCCCACCCAGCAACTTGTCGCCGCTGCAGGCGACGAGGTCTACCCCGGACCGAATGCTGTCCTGGATGCGGGGTTCGTCGGCCAGTCCGTAGGATGCGGTCTCGAGGAGCGAACCGCTACCCAGATCGTGAAGGAGCAGCACCTTGTGTTGCTGGGCGATCTCTACCAGCGCCTTGAGCTCCACGCTTTCGGTGAACCCAATCACCTGGAAGTTGCTGGCGTGGACTTTCATGATGGCGGCGGTGCGGGGCGTGATCGCGGCGGTGTAGTCCTCGGCGCGGGTGCGGTTGGTGGTGCCGACCTCGACCAGCCGAGCGCCCGAAAGGCGCATGACATCCGGCATCCGGAATCCGCCGCCGATCTCGACCAGCTCGCCGCGCGCAACGATGACCTCCTTGCCCTTGGCCAGGGCCGTCAACATCAAGAGCACCGCCGCGGCGCAATTGTTGACAACCGCCGCCGCCTCCGCGCCTGTCAGATGGCGCAGCAGGTCGCTGACGAGGTCATGCCGCCGGCCTCGGCGGCCGGTCCGCGGGTCGAACTCCAGCGTCGAGTAGCGACCGGCAATGGCGGCAGCGGCTTGCGCCGCAGCAGGCGCCAGGGGGGCCCGGCCGAGGTTGGTGTGAAGGATCACCCCGGTGGCGTTGACCACCGGCCGCAGCCGCGGGCGGCGCAGCTCCTCAATCGCGTGCCCGATGGCCGACCAGCGGGCCCCGGGCTCGGCGATAACGCCGCCCCCACGCTCCTCCTCGAGGATGCGCTGCACCGCGAATCGCACCAGCGGACGGCCATGCTCGGCGATCAGCGCGGCCGCCGGCTCGTCCTCGAGCAGTTGATGAACGCTGGGCAGAGCCCGCAGGGTAGCCATGGTCAGCCCCCAATCGGAAACGGCGGCGAGGAGAGGATGAACCGCACAACGGGCGTGTAGATGGACGCGAGCAAGCTCATCCCCACAAAGCTGCTGAGCAGCAAGACGAGCACGAGTATGAGCATGATGGCCTGCCGGTTGCTGTCGATCCGGAAGAAAAACTCCGGAAAGGTCCGGCGGAAGAGGGCGGACACGAAGCTGTACCCATCCAGCGGCGGAATCGGGAGAAGGTTGAAGACGGTGAGCACTACGTTGAGAATGAAGGCCACCCAGAGTAAGCGCCAGGGGGGAAATCCGAGGTCAAAGCTCCCGGCGCGAAGCAGTAGCTTGATCGGGATCGCCAGCACGAAGGCGATCATAAGGTTGGTGAGGGGGCCGGCCAGCGCCACGAGCGCGGCATCGAAGCGCCCCCGCATGCGCCGAGGATCGATTCGGACTGGCTTCGCCCAGCCGAAACCGATCAGGAGGATGGCGATGGTGCCGAGAGGGTCGAGGTGATTCCTAGGGTTCGGGGAGAGGCGGCCGTCGAGTCGGGGCGTCTGGTCGCCCCGAGCGACGGCCACGGCAGCGTGCGCCATCTCGTGGGCGATCAGCCCCAGGAGGAGCGCTGGAATCAGGTAGAGAGCGCTGACGAGGAACTGGACTGGATCCCCGGATATCAACACGCCGTAAGTATCGGCAAAAAGGAAAAGGGCCCGGACGCGTCCGGACCCTGTTGACGAATGAAACCCGACGGGTCAGGCGGCGGCGCCAACCTCCGCGCGGACCCCTACCGAGACGGTGGAGGACGCGGATTCCTCGGCATGGACGGCGCTCTTCCCACGGAGGATGCCGCCCTCGTCGATGATCAGCGAACCGACGACGATGTCGCCGAACACTTTGCCGGTGGCCAGGATCTCGAGGCGGCCCGTGGTGTTCACGTTGCCCTGGATCGTCCCGCCGACGACGACATTCCGCCCGCTGACATTGCCTTTGACCCGGCCGTGCTCGCCGACCGACAGGTCACCTTCGGTTGTCAGGTCGCCGTTCATTTCGCCGTCGAACCGGATGTTGGAAGTCGACTGCAGCCGGCCTTCCAGCTTGATCTGGTTGCTCAGCACCGTCTCAGCGACGATGGGAGCCGCTTCGCGCGGGGACCTCTTGTCGAACACGGAAACCTCCTGCCAAGTTGTTAGCGTCTTGGGGCAGAACGGTTACCTGATCGGCTTTCTTGCACACGCGGGAAATCCCGCGACCCTCACGCCTGGAGCAAACCGCGCAGCACGATCGAGCCAGCGATCAGTAGCACGAACATCAAAGCGGCCGTGATCGCGATCCGCCGCAGGTCCGAACGGAAGTACGGCACGCGGTCCATCGGGATCGCGGCATCCTCGGCTGGCAGCGGGCCGGCCTGCTGCCGGCCGCGGGGACCGCGCGGGAGCGGCCGCGCAACGGGCGCCGGCTTGGCAGCAGCCGCGGGTGGGACCTGGACCGGCTTGGCCGCCTGGGCCGACGGTCCCGACGCTTCAGGCTGCGACGCGGGCGCGGGTGGCATCCCAGCCGGGCGGGCGGCACGCCCACCACCGGATGATCCGCGCTGGGGCTTCCTGAGTTGCGAGCGTCTGTTTTTTCGAGACATGCGGAGCGTACGCCGAGTGGAGTTTAGCGCGAACGTGGATAAGCGCTTGACACGTCCAACAGGCTGTGGTACAAACTGCCCCGGGTACAAGATATAGCGTGTGCCCGAAGCCGCGAGCCAACAAGGGCCAGATCCTGCAGCCGTCCTGCCATCGCCGCTGCAATGCCCCTCCTCATCTGGTCCTTGTTGTTTTTCCAGCCACTGCCGGCGTCAGCCCGTGCGTCCAGGAGACTGACTGATATTTCGAGTTGGCCAGGGCCCTCGCCGCCGCGAGCTCGGTCGGCTCGAGGGGGGCCGGCACCAGGCTAACGCCGAACCGCCCGGCAAAGGCGTCGCTGATGGCGGCCGCGATCCGGGCCGGTTCAGTCAGACCCACCTCGGCAACGCCGACCACCCCATCCTCGATTCCCGCAGAGCCATCGGGCAAGCGCAGACACGCGGTGAGCTTGTCGATGCGCGGCTCGACCAGGATGCTGCCGTGCTGGAGGATGCCGCCGCCGCGCCGCATCTGGGCACTTCCCACGAGCTTGCGCCCCTGGAGGAGAATCTCGTGGGCTGAGGGGCGATCGAAGCAGACGGGCCCGTGCGCAACCGGGCCACGTGCGGCGAATTGTGGAGCGAGCGTAGCCGGGACGCCCAGATGGCGTAGGCCGTCCTGCAAGGCGAGGCTAAGCCGGTAGTACGAGGGCAGCACGCCGCCATCGTGCCCCAGCAGCGACGCCGGCAGCGCGACGCTGTAGGTGAGCTCGCGATCATGAAGGATGGCTCGACCGCCGGTCGGGCGCCGGACCACGTCGACGCCTAGCCGGCGACATCCATCCGTGTCGACGACATCGAATGGCTGGAAATAGCCGAGCGAGAGGCAGGCGGGCATCCACTCGTAGAAGCGAAGGGTGGGCGGTGCCGCGCCGGCGGCCACGCCATCCAGGAGGATCTCGTCGACGGCCATGTTCCAGGCGCCATCGGCCGGTGCATCGACCAGCAGGCGCCAGGCGTCAGACATTGAAGCGAAAGAGACAGACGTCGCCATCTTTCATCACGTAGTCGCGTCCTTCGAGCCGCACTTTGCCCCGTTCCCGAGCCGCGGCATAGGATCCGGCCGCAATGAGGTCGTCGTAGGCCACGATCTCGGCCTTGATGAACCCACGCTCGATGTCGCTGTGGATCACGCCGGCGGCTTCGGGGGCCTTCGCGCCCTCGCGAACCGTCCAGGCACGGACCTCTGGATCGCCCGCCGTGAGGAAGGTGACGAGGTTCAGCAATCGATAGGCCGCATGGATGAAGGTCGGAAGCGCCGCCTCTTTCAGGCCAGCGTCCTCGAGGAACACCGCCGCCTCTTCGTCCGGCAGCTCACGGATCTCCGCCTCGAGGCGCGTTGAGAGCGCGATGACCTCGGCATGCTCGGTGGCGGCTTCCTCACGGAGGGCCTGCAGCTCGGGAGTCTCCTTTCCGATCTGATCCTCACCGATGTTGGCGACGTACAGCACCGGCTTGGCGGTGAGGAAAGAGAAGCTCTTGAGCAGCTTGGCCTGCTCCGCCTCGAAACTCAGCGTGCGAATCGGTTTGCCTTCATCGAGGTGAGCGGCCAGCCGGTCGAGAAGTTCGAGCTCCTCCTTCTCCTTGGCCCCTGGCTTGAGGCGCGCGGTCCCGCTGATCTTCTCGCGCCGCTTGTTGACCACGTCGAGGTCGGCGAGCGCCAGCTCGAGATTCACCATGGCCATATCGCGGCGCGGGTCCAGCTTGCTGTCGACGTGTTGCACGTTGGCGTCGCTGAATGAGCGCACCACCATGGCCAGGGCGTCGAGATCGCGAATGGTCGAGAGAAACTGGTTGCCCATTCCCTCGCCGCGGCTGGCGCCGGCGACCAGCCCGGCGACGTCGACGAATTTCATCATGGTCGGCGTGACTTTCTTGGGCTTATACATCTCCGCCAGCACGTCGAGCCGCTTGTCTGGCACTTCGACCATCGCGGTGTTCGGCTCGACCGTGCTGAAGGCGTACGAGGCGACGCCCGCGCCCGCGCGCGTCAAGGCGTTGAACAGAGTCGTCTTACCGACGTTAGGCAAGCCGACGATACCGACGCCAAGCGTCATTGCTACCGGAGTTTAGTGGCTCAGGTAATCGTCGACCTCCATCGGGTCGGGCCGGAATCCCCGGTCTGGAACCAGATAGCCGAGCTCCTCGGAGGTCTCGTCGTAATAGGTTGGATCGTCCGGATCGTAGGGATGCGGTTCGGGGATCATTCTTGCTGTTGCTCCTCAGGCAGTGACCGGCTCAGCGGCCGGCTGACCGTTCTCGACGGGACTCTCGGTCTTCGGGCTGAGCATCTTCATCTGGTCCATCACGACCTCGGTCGTGTAGCGGCGCAAACCGTCCTTGCCGTCCCACTCGTGACTGCGTAGCCTGCCCTCGGCATAGATCAACTTGCCGCGGGTCAAGAACTCCTGGCAAATCGAGGCCAAGCGATCGAAGGCCACCAGCGAGTGATACTGAACGTCCTCCTGCCGGTTGCCGTCATCGTCCTTCGAGTAGCTATTGGTCGCGAGCCGAAGCTTCGCGATCGTCAATCCCTTGGGGCTGACGACGATCTCTGGGTCACGTGTCAAGCGGCCGACCAAAATCACACGGTTGACCATTTTCTTACTCCCTACCATTGAGTGCCCCCACCCTGCCCTCCCCCCGAGGGGGGAGGGATATTTGAGAGTCTCGGCTTATCCACCACCTCCCAATGCCGCATGTTGGAGAAGCGGGAGCGGATCGACCGGAACCCCTGCGATGCGCGCCTCGAAGTGGAGGTGCGGTCCGGTGCTGTTGCCGGTCGATCCCATGAGGGCGATCGCCTGTCCCGCGGCAACGACGTCGCCCGGCTGCACGAGCGGCCAGTCGAGATGGCCGTACAGCGTGCTGAGCTGAGGATCGCGAGTGAGGAGAATGTAAAGGCCGTAGCCCCCGCGTTCGCGGCGTACGGTCACGGTGCCTCGCGTGGCGGCATAAATCGGTGTGCCGAGCGGCCCCGCCAGGTCGACTCCACTGTGGAAGTGGTGACCGGGGCACGCCGCCGACCAGGGCTCGATCGCGAGCGTCGTGCAACCGAAGGGCTGGGTGATGATCGCCTCCTTCACCGGCGGCATCAGGACGCCGGCTCCATCCTGCCGGGCCTGCACCACCATCCCGGCGATCAGCAAGGGCACCATCAGGCAGGCAGCGCCGCCGGCGAGCAGGGGCCGCCGGCAGGACCAGACGAACAGCGCCAGGCGCGTCGAGGTCAGCAAGATCATGCGCTCGAACTCCGTGTCGTCGCGGTCGCCATGCCGGCTTTGATGGCCCGCTTGGCCCAACCCTCGGCGACGTGCTGCGCCTTCGACTCGAAATGGGAGGACGCGTTCATCAGCCCCGGCACCTTGATTAGGAGGTAGAGCACCGCAACGCCGTAGAGCGCCTCAAGAGGCCGGGCGCCGAGTTGATCGGCAAACAAACTGGCGAAACGGAGCACGAGGACCTGACCAAACTGCATGAAGACGGTAAGGAGAAAGAGGCGCAGCCATGACTGCGCGTATCGCTTGGTTTCCGGAAGGATCATGCAGATCGAGGCCAGCGGCGCCACCGCGAGGAGCACCGCCAGCAGGGCGAACCGCACGACGTAGGTAAAGGCGACGATGACGAGCATCACCGCGATCGCCAGCCGTACCACGACCTCGAAGAGCGGCAGGCCAAAGCCGTTCGACATGGCGAAGGTCCACGGCATCCGGGGCGACCCGCCCGGAAGCGCCTGCGTCCAGATGGTGTGGACCAGGGCATTGTTCAAGTCGATCGCCATCTGGCCGAACAGCAGCGCGAAGTGAGCCATGGCGATGGCGGCCATCGCCCGTGGCAACACGACCTTCAAGGTGTAATGGGCACGAAAGCTGTGTTCCCACAGGCTGCGAAGGGAGGCCCAGGTGAAAACCAGCACTAAAAGAAGGTCCGCCATGCCAAGCGTCAGGTGGTACATCGCTTGCAGCGCCGGCTCCTCGGTCAGTGGACGCGGGGTCAGGGTCGAAAGGTCGTGCGTACTCAGCAGGTAGGTCTCTACATTGCCGGCAATCGAGTCGCGGACGTCGTTGATCAGGTTGTTGAAGAAGCCGATGATCAGGGCGGAGAAGATCTCTAGCAGGTTTCAAGTCCGCTCAGTGATTGACCGAATCCACCAGCACGCGGACCAGCATGCCGGCCATCTCCACGCCGATCGTGCCGAAGACGATCCGGCCGATCCATCGCTTGGCCTCCATCACGCTGCGAGGCTCGATGGCGATCATCTTCCAGATAAAGGCGCAAACGAACGCCAGGGCGCCAATGCTGCCCGTCAGTCCCTGCGCGTAGCTGGTCCAGACCTCGATCAGGTGTTTGAGCTGATCCATCAGCGCTTCTTGGGGAAACGCTCGGCGATCTGGGCCTCGACGTAGCGCTCGATGGCACCGGTCACGCCCCGCAGGATGTCCCATTCCTGCATCGCCAGGTCATGGTCCTGCTGACCGAACTTGCGAAAGAGCTCAGGCCCCAGCCCGGGCGGACTGGCGCTCGGTGGTGTCGGCCGCGGAACGGGGACCAACGGGATACCAACGCTTGGAATCACGGCCGGTCGTGTCGTCGGCAGGACGAGCGGCGGCGGGCGAAAGGCGATGCGGTGTGGCTGCATCGCCAGGTGAATCCCGACTCCGGTGAAGGCGGCGAGCACGGTGACCTCGCCCCCGATGAGGGCGAGCTTCCACGATGGGCGCATGGGGGACTCCTCGAGCGGCTTGGCGGGCGGCAACGCTGCCATCCTTACACAGATCTGTGTATTTGTCAAGACGAGAACTAACGGCCCTGAACCAGTTCTCTCCACCCGCCAGAAAATCGCGCGGCTCTGACTAGGAACGCTGTAAAGGCCGGCCACCAGAAACAATCGTTCGTCACGATGGTGAGGCCGAAGACGAGCGGCAGCGTGTGTGCGTTCAGTGCCCATAGGAATCCGAGTGGGCCGAGGATCTTGCCAAGAAGTGCGATCGCGACCAGGTGCCGATGCGCGACCGGATCACGCGCGACCCACCAGTACGCCGGTGCGTAGACGAGAACCATCATGCCCAGCGCTCGCCAGATGGCGGTCTCGGTGGGGGATGTCATACGAATGAGCGGGAAGAATGCCAGCGGCCAAAGAATCGCCATCAGTCCCCAGGCAAGGTTGTACGCGGCGGCTGCGTAAAACCACGGGCGGTACCTATCGAGATAGATCCCCGGAGACGCTTCGTGTGGCGGGGCATCGAGCGACTCGCGCTGAACCGTGAACGTTCCCGAGTAGCCGAAAATCCGACCGAGCCGAGGGTGCGTGACAACGAGGTCGAGTTCCATGCGGCCGTTCGGTCGGGCATGCTGTAGCGCGCCAACCTGGAAACGCAGCCAGCGCGGAAAACGCAGCCGCAGTCCGCCGATCCGCAGGCAGGTTTCGCCGGTCGTGATCTGGATCGCATCCCTCGACTGAACTCGCAGATGCCATGGCACCTGTAGTATCCCGCGAGGTCCCAGGCGCTCGATCACGCTTGAGCCCTCGTAGGCCATCGTCGCGTTGAACCGCCGCTCGCGCGCAAAGGCGAAGGTGCGCCGCCAGACATCGCCACCGTGGCCGTCAGGCTCGATCGTCAGCGAGACGGGAACATCGCGGCCGGTCTCGGGGAACAGGATGTCAGCCCAGGCCAGCACGGTGAACAATGGCCGCAGCCAGCCGTGCCGGCCCAGATCTGGTGCATGGTTCCGTCAAGGCGCACGCGATGACGACGGTCGGCGCCAAGGAATTGATCCGCGAGCGGTCTCGCCAGGCGGTCGCGGTAATTGCCTAGAACTGGAGCAAACGGTGAGGATGGGCCGAGCCGGGATTCGGCCCGGTTGGGGTCAGCGGCGCCGGAAGGTTTCCTCAAGGGCCTCATGAAGCCCACCCAATCGAAACCGGTAACCATATCCCAGGGCCTTCTTCGGTTCGGCGTGGCGGCCATGCAAGAGGAGCTGTGCCTCTTTGCCGAGCACCAACTTGAGCGCGAACGACGGAACGGGAATCAGGGCGGGACGATGGAGCACGCGACCAATTTCCTTCGCGACCTCCCGCTCGCGCCGGATATCGGGGGCCACGGCATTCACCGGACCAGTGACGCGGGGGTCCTCCAGCGCGAGCCGGTAGAGCCCGATGATGTCGTCGATGTGAATCCAGGTAAACCACTGGCGACCATTACCCAATGGACCACCGACAAAGAGTCGAAATGGTAGGGTCAACAGTCGAAACGCAGACGCTTCGCGGCCGAAAACCATGGCGGTGCGAATCCGGACGACGCGGACGCCGAGTGGTTGCGCCTTTTCCGCCTCGGCTTCCCACTGCTGGCTCAGCCGCGCGAGGAACGAATCGCCGGCGCGGCTCTCCTCCGTGATCGCCTCGTCGCCGCGGTCACCGTAGTAGTCGATGCCCGAGGCGCTGACGAGCACGGACGGCCGACGTTCGGCCGGCGTGCGCTCGAGCGCCTTGACCAGCGTGGCGGTCGCGGAAAGCCGGCTGGACAACAGCTCCGCCATCTTTTGTCGCGTCCATGGCCAGCTGCCGATACTCGTCCCGGCGAGATTGACTACTCCGGCAGCTCCCGCTACTTCCTTAACCCACTCGCCGTTCTCGGTGCGCGGATCCCAGGCGACGTAACGGGCCCCCTTCTGCGGATTCGTCGTTTGAGGCCGCCGAGTGAGTACGACCACTTCGTGACCGTCCTCGACCAGGCTCGCGACCAGGTGACGGCCGATAAAGCCGGATCCACCGCTGATCAGGACTTTCATCCTCTTACTATCCTCTGCCAGACCAGCCGGCAGGGCGATCGGGCGGCGTCCCGATCATGGGCCCGTTAGGGGTTGAAGCTACGCGTGCGGCGTTCGGTGCGAGCCTGCTGCAGGCTTTCCTCGGCGAGCGCCAGCAGTGAAACCCGATCGAGCTGGCCGCGCTCACTGGCAGCCACGCCGGTATCGACCGCGAGGCGCACGATGTCGCCGTTCGGGCTGGCCGCATAGGGATGCTCCTCCAGCATCAGGCGGATCCGGTCGGCCTGCCGAACCGCGATCGCCCGGTCCGCCTCCGGGATGACGAGGGAGAACTGGCCGTCCCTGATGCGGGCCAGCGTGTTCACCTTGCGCGTCTTGGAGCGGATGACGGCGACGAATTCGCGGAGGATCCGGCTGAGCCCGACTTCACCGTACTTGCCTCTAAGAACCTCGAACGCCTCGATCTCGAAGATCATGACCGCGAGGTCGTGGTTGTGGCGAGAGGCGCGGCTGATCTCTTTTTCGAGGAGCTCCTCCAGGAACGCCTGGCTGTACGCCCCCGATTGCACGTCGAGTAGGGCGAGCTTCTCAGCCTGGATCAGCTTGCGGCCCATCATCAGCGCGTACAGACCCTCGCCGACGAAGCTCTCCAGCGCGGCCAGCGGTTCCTCGAGGTCATCGCGTGGACGGTCGAAGCCGACGACGATGGCGCCGACCGTCCCTTTGCCCTTCTGCTCGGTGATCGGGACGCCCACGATGCTTCCCTCCTTGACGACATCGTCTGTCAGATATCGGGACCAGGCGCTCTTCGAAATGTCAGGGACGCTCACGCTTCGGTCGGCGTGTCTCACCCATTCCGCGATTCCCTCCAGCAGCCGTCGCTTCGCCTCGACCAGGTGGTCCGGCGCGGGCTGATCGTAGCCCGAGGCCAGGTCCGCCCCGTTGTCGTCCAGCAAGAGGACCAGGCCGTAGTCGGCACGGGTTAGATAGAGGATGGCGTCGACGACGTGCTGCGACAGCATCTGCGAGTTTGACTCCGCGATCTGGGCTTCCAGCCGGCGCAGGGTTTGGCCGACGCGCTCTTCGGCCTGCATCTCGGCGAGCAGGTTCAGCCCAACCGAAACCAGCTCTCCCGCTCCCAGCAGCTTCTCGGCATCGTGTTCCTGGACGGCGTCGGCGGCCTGAATCAGGTCGTCGGGAAAGATCTTGAGCTGGAAGGCGAGCTCGGCAAACTCCTCAACGGAGTTTGGCGCAAACTTCACAGCCGGGCCCAGGACGGCACCGATCTGGACCTCCTTTTCGTTGCGCACCGGGGCGATGAAGTGCCCGACGCCCGACTTGCAGACCCCCATCGTCTCCTCGGCGCGCCTGAGGAACTCGGGGTCGTTGTAGAGGGGACAGGCCTTGCGCTCCTGGAGCATCCGGCAATACCGGGGGTAGTCTTCGACCGGCGTCAGCGGGTGCGCGTCAAGGTCGAAAACCTGGAGCTTGAGCCCGGTGGAGGCCTGGAAGCGGTCCACCATCCGCGCGAACTCCGGGCTGCTGACGAGGACGCCGAGTTCGCCCTCCTGCGGTTCTGCCTCCATCATGCTGACCGGCCTTTTCGGTGTGGGTCACGGAAACAACGCTGTAACGGCGCAAAACCTGTTACGCAGCGGCGCCCTCAGGCCCAATTCGAGCTGAATTCAGCGGAGGCCGCCCTTCGAGGGCCATTTTAGGCCGGTTTTTCGAGCTGCCCCGCTAGACTTGGCACGGTGCTCTCCACCCGGCTCCTGACCAAGCGGTACGGCAGCCTGACGGCCGTGGAGGACCTGGATCTGGAGGTTTCGGCCGGGGAGCTGTTCGGCTTCCTGGGGCCCAACGGCGCCGGCAAGACGACCACCATCAAGATGCTGGTGGGCCTGCTGCGCCCCACCAGCGGCAGCGCCCGGGTGGCGGGTGTCGACATCATGGTGGAGCCGGAGCGAGCGAAGGCCCGGATCGGGTACGTGCCGGATGCTGCGACGCTCTACGACAAGCTGAGCGCCCGCGAATTCCTCGAGTTTTCGGGTGACCTCTACCACGTCGAGCGCCGCCTTCGCGATCGCCGGATCGAGGCACTGTTGAAGCTCTTCGACCTGCACGAACGCGCCAACGACTTCCTTTCCGGCTACTCGCGCGGCATGCGCCAGAAGGTGTCGCTGGCCGCCGCCCTGCTGCATGACCCACAGGTGCTCTTCCTCGACGAACCCACCGTAGGCCTGGATCCACACAGTGCCCGCCAGATGAAGGACATCCTCCAGGACTTTTGTAAGGAGGGGAAGACGGTGTTCTTCTCCACCCACATCCTGGAGATCGCGGAGCGGATGTGCACCCGGCTGGCCATCATCAATCGCGGCCGGCTGGTCGCCATGGGCAGCCTGCAGGAGCTGCGGCACATGGTCGGACAGGACGGGCAATCGCTGGAGCAGATCTTCCTCGAGCTGACCGGGAGCCGCGAGGAAGACGTCAGCGCGGTCTTGCGTGGCCTCGAGGGATAACCCGATCGGCCGGCTCGTTGCCGGGCTCGATGTCGGGCTGCTGCTCTGGCGTGCCCAGCTGCAAATGTTCCTCAATCAGACCCTCCGCAGCCACAAGCCGGGACGAATCGCCGGCGCTATCGTGAGTGCGGCCGTCATCGTGGTTGCCTGGTCGTGGGAGGCGTTCATCACCTGGCTCGGGGTCCAGGCGTCGCATCGCTCACCGATCCAGATCGACACGGTGCATCTGCTCAACCTCGCGTTTCTCGGCTACACGGGCGTCCTCATCTTCAGCAGCCTGGTGTTCAGCCTCAATGCTTTGCTGCTCAATTCGGACCTGGACCTGCTGCTCGCGTCGCCGCTTCCCGTCGAGAGTGTGCTTGCCGGGCGGATGGTGGTCCAGGTCCTGCGACTCCTGCTGCTGAGCCTGGTGTTCACCCTACCGGCCCTGCTCGTCCTCGCGATCGCCAATCACAATTTCGCGATCCCAGTGGTCTTCGCCGCGCTCTACCTGCTCTATCCCGTCTCCATCGTCGTCATCATCTCCCTGGCAAGCCTCCTCCTCGTCCGCTTCATTCCGGTGGGACGGGGACGCGAGGTCGTGACGATCTTCGGCGTGGTGCTGGCGCTGGGCATCAACGTGCTCAACTTCCTCTTCAACCCGGCATTGCGCGATCCCGGCTTCGCCCGCCGGGGCGTACCACCATCCTTGCCCGATGTGCCGGCCGCCAGCGCGACCTGGCTGCCCTCCGGGTGGGCCGGGCGGAGCGGAGCGGCGATTCTGCGGGGCGACTGGTCCGTCGCGGCCGAGTGGGCGCTGGTGCTCCTCGCCGTCTCGCTCGCGATCTTCGTCGCGGGAACGATGCTCAGCGGCCGGCTCTACCTTGCCGGGTGGATCCAGGCGGTCCCGCCGCGGCGACGCCGTCCAGCGGGGGCACGCACCCGCCGGCTCAGCGGCGCGCTTCCGCTGCTGAGTCCGCTGCTGGCATCGATCGTCGTCAAGGACTGGCGCATGCGAACCCGCGACCTGGCCCAACTCGTGCGCTTTGTGATGCCGGTCGTGTTCATCTTCGTCATCTTTGGGCTGCGCTTTGGCGGCTTGCGCAGTGCCGTCCAGAGCCTGGGCGACGGGCCGGCGGCGGCCATGGTCGGCCTCGTTCCGGCCTGGATCCTGCTCTTCTCCCTGAGCATCTCGCTCGGGCTGACCGCCGTCAGTTTGGAGGGCAAGAGTATCTGGGTCTACGCGGTGTCGCCGAATACGACCCTGCGCTTTTTGCAGGGCAAGTGCTGGTCGGCCGCCTTGCCCACCGCGCTCCTGGTTGCCCTAGTCGCGCTTGCCGCCGAGATCCTCATCCGGCCCGGTTGGTTGTGGGCAGCCACGGCGATTTTGCTCGCGGTCGCCCAGGCGGTCACGGTCACCACCCTGATGGTCGGCATCGGTGCGGTCTTCGCCCGCTTCGATTGGACCGATGCGCGACGGATGTTGAGCCCGGTCGGGGTCGTCATCGGCATCGCCTTCTTTGGCATCATCACCGGCGGCAGCGCCCTCCTGCTGGCGATCTCGTTGGCGCTTGCGAGCGCAACCGGGTTCTCGACATTCACCACCTGGCTGGCGGCGATGACGCTCGCGGTGGGCGGTGCTGTCGCCGTGGCGGTTCTCGGGGTATTGATCGGCAACGAGCGCCTGCGCGGCCTAGAGCTCGGCTGACTCCTCGACCATCGATGCCGGTTCTGGTCTGCTGACGACCCCGACGCGGTGATGGTGGCGGCAGCGCGCTTCGTACGTGGCCGCGCCGCCAATCACGACGAGCGGGGAATCCGCGGACGCCGGCTCGCCGTCGACCAGCCGCTGCGTACGGGTCGCCTGTCGCGAGCCGCAACCCGGGTACTGACATGATGCCTGCAGCTTGGTGAGCCGGTCCGCGTAGGCGGCCAGCAGCGGCATCGGTCCGAACGGCCGGGCGAGGAAGTCCAGGTCGAGGCCGGCGACGATCACGTGACGGCCGCGATCGGCCAGCTCCTCCGCCAGGCTCACGATTTCCGGCCCGAGGAATTGCGCCTCGTCGATACCGATCACCCGAGTGTCGTCTCGGAGCTGATCGCGGAGGGCCGCCACATCCGGCACCGCGATCGCCGGAAAACGGACCTCGCGGTGCGAGGCTACCGCCTCGATGGCGTAGCGATCGTCGAGCGCGGGCTTGAATGCCTGGATCGTCGAGCCGGCGTAGCGCGCCTGGTCGAGCCGGCGGATCAATTCCTGGGTCTTGCCGCTGAACATACAACCGCTAATCAGGTCGAGGCTGCCAGACGGCTCGTCGAACCACACTTCCTGGAAGCTGGCCGCGCGGGCTTCGGCCGTGTGATGTCGCCGGCAGACGGGCAAGAAGCGCTCGGGCGTGCCATTCACCGGGTGAAACCGTTGCGTGCGGCTGGCCAGGTTTCGACAGCCGGGCTGGGCGCAGACGCCGTCGTCGAGCTTGAGCGCAAAATCGGCGGCGCACATCAACTCCGGCAGCGGGCCGGCCGGTTGGCCGGTGTAGTCGAGCTCCCAGCCCGCGACCACGACGTCGACGCGATGGATGGTCGCCAGGTCGTTGAGCACCTCGACCAGGCGATCGTCGTACAGCTGCGCGCCATCGATGGTCACGAGTTCGGCGGCGGGGTCGAGCTGGTCCAGCAGTTGGTTGGCGTCCGGCGGACCGGCCAGGAGTTGGTTGTGGCGTCCCTGCCGCTGGGCGCGTTCGGCTTCGGCCTCCAGCTTCTTGGTCTTGCCGGAGTGGGTCGGGCCGGAGAACACCGTGAGGCTGCCGAGGCGGCGGCGCTCGCGATCCTCGCGGTAGCGCTCGTTGATCATGGGCTTAGTTTCGCCGAGGCGGGCTCAGGTGCGGCGGAACTCCACTTTCGCCTGCTCGACCAGGCTGGGGTCAGCGAGCAGATCCGCGCCGGTCATCGCCAGCGCCTTGGCGGCGTCGATCATCGCCTGGTAGCCGCGCGGCGAGCCCGAAGCCTCCAAAAACGCCTGCGAGTGACCCGGCACATCCTCCGACGCGATGGCGAGCGTGGGATGGAGCGCGGGAACCACGTGGCTGACGTTGCCCATGTCGGTCGAACCAG
The DNA here is from genome assembly GCA_035544955.1 of Candidatus Dormiibacterota bacterium. Classification (NCBI taxonomy): domain Bacteria; kingdom Bacillati; phylum Candidatus Dormiibacterota; species Candidatus Dormiibacterota bacterium. The sequence goes on along the minus strand of DASZZN010000040.1, from coordinate 18,407 downwards.
CGTTTTCCCAGGGCACGCCTTCCACCGGATCGATCCCGACCCGACGGAGGTTCTCCTCGAACAGCCGAGCCAGCACCCCGTTGTTCCGAAGGTCGGTGTAGGCCGACTCTTCGTAGGTGAGATTCAGGCTGCAGCCAGTGGCGAGCGCCGCCGCCTGAAAGATATTCTTCACCTTCTGGAGCAGTTCCTCCATGTATGCCTGATCGCGGGCCCGCACCAGGAATTCGCCGCTGGTGCGCTCGGGAATGATATTGGGGGCCGTGCCGCCCTCTTTGAGGAAACCGTGGAGCCGGGCACCCTCCTTCATCTGCTGGCGGAGCAGGCTGATCCCGTTGTAGGCGAGCACAAAGGCATCGAGCGCGTTGATCCCCTTTTCCGGATCCCCCGAGGCGTGCGCCGCCCGACCGATGAACTCGAAGTGCATGTGGGTGACCGCCAGCGCCCAATGCAGCACCTGGGTGCGCGTGTCGGGATGGAACATCATCGCCGCGTCGACTTCCTGGAAGATGCCGGCGTTGATCAGCCGGATTTTGCCGCCGCCACCTTCCTCGGCGGGCGTGCCGATGACAAGCACCCGTCCGCGCAAGCGGTCTAGCGACTCGGCCAGCGCAATCCCGGCCCCGGCGGAGGCGGTGGCGATCAGGTTGTGGCCACAGCCGTGGCCGAGGCCACGGAGGGCGTCGTATTCGGAGAGGAAGGCAACCGTCGGGCCGGTTCCATTCCGGCGCGTCGCGACGAAGGCGGTCGGGGTGTCGGCCACGCCGACCTCGACGCTGAAGCCGTGTTTCTTGAGCAGCTCGGCCAGCCAGGCGACGGCCTGCCGCTCTTCGTAGGCGATCTCGGGATTGGCGTGGATATCGCGGCCAATCCGTTCGAGTTCCGGCCGCAATGCGTCGACGCGGGTGCTGATGGAATCCTTGAGCTGGCCGGTCGACGCTTGAGCAACTGACACGCTGGCCAATAATTGTAGGTCGATGGCAGAGCACGTGAACCTCGACCAGGCCTCCGACGAAGACCTGGCCCACCGGGTTCGGGAAATCATGGCGGAGATGGCACCTCTCGAGGAGGCATTGGCCCGGCTGCGGGTCCAAATCCAGCAGGTGGCCAGCGAGCAGAAGAAAAGGGAGCGCTCACAACACCTCAAGGCGCGGATGCAGGTCCGGACCACCGTCGCTCAGGGACAGATGGCGACGCTGCAACAGGTGGCCGAGAGCTCCAGCGACCTGGTCCCGCCGGATACCGCGCTTACGGGCCTACGGTTCTTTCGGGACAGCGGAACCGAAGTCGGGCTCGGCTACGCGACGGCGCGAGAGCCGACCGTCTGGATGACGAACGGGTCGAGCACGGAGGGCGTCAAGACGATCGCTGAGATCCGCGCGCGCTATCTCGAGGGCTGGGACTTCGGGACATCGGCGCATCCCGGCGTGCGCATCCACATTCCCAACAGCCGGACGGAGAAGATCCTCGAAGCGTCCGAAGTCTTCGTTCGGTTGAGAGGGAGCGGCTAGCCCCGCAGGTGGTCCCGGTCGTCACTCTGGGGGTTCGAATCCAGTCGGCCCAGCAACGGCCTTCACCCTGAGGGCCTCGCCTCGAGCTCATCACCGTCCGGCCACATGAAGTGGGCCTGATCCCCGTTTTTTCAGACAGTGAACGCTTTGGTGTTGTGGATGCACGGCAGGTTCCGGTCGCCGTCACTTAATGATCGCTTCCCGTGGTGGCTCAGCGTCAGCATCCGCCTTCTGCTGCTGGCCGAGGGCCTGGGACTGTGGGCGGTCGTCATCGTGATTGCCATCGCCTACGGCGCGATCGTCCTCTATTACGGGATTGGGGCGGTCGCCATCCTGCTGGGCCCGGCGCTGCTATTCGGCATTCCAGCCCTGGTTTTCGCGTTGCGTCCAGGACTGCCGCGTGGCCGGCGCGCTCCAATCTTCCTCCTCGTCAACACCCTGGGCGCCATCGTCACCGGGGCGCTGGCGTTCTGGCAACCCGATCCGGTTCCTTATTACGCGGTGATCGCGGCGGCAACCGCCGGGTCGACTCTTCTCCTGCTCATCGCGATCGTCCGACCGCCGACACCACTTGCGGCATGCGCCACGGGAGGCATCGTGGTCCTGATCGGCTACGCCGCCACCTACGCCCTCCCGCCGACCGTACCGCCGGCGCCGGCGCTGCATCTCGAGGGGGTCCTGACCATTCCCGCCTCAGCCGGTTCGGTGATTCGGGTGCCCGGCGGAGAGGACGTGGGTGCCCGGCTGCACAGGAATGGGACTGACTGGATCACCGGTACTGTGAATCCGGGCACGTACCGCTATGCTCAGGCTTGCGACGGCGACTGGGATCACCCAACGTTGGCGACCGTGCAGGTACCCCTCGGAGCCGCGGTCACGGCGCCGGACCAGTGTCCTTCCGAAGGCACGGTGCGTGGCTACGTCAGCTATGCGGGTTGTTCGGGCAGTTCACCGGTCAACTGCTACAGTTTTCCGCTCAAGCGCGAGCACGTTGGCTTCCAGGCCGCTTCGACTCGCCTCGTCTTTGAAGTGACGACGGATGACTCAGGCAACTACACCATCCCCCTCCCTCCCGGCACATACACGATTTGGAATGACTCGGGCTATGTGCTGACTACTAATCCGCGCGTGATCACTGTTGAGAGTGGAGCAACGCTTCGCCTGAATCTGACTTTCCGGGCCGCGCAGCCATCCAGCGCGGCCAGCTCTTCACCATAAAAAGACGGGCTAGCAGAGTTGCCAACCCTGATCAGTTGGCCCAGCCATCGCCTTCAATCAAGGGCCGACTATTCTGACCAGTTCACTCAGCCACGCCGCATAGCAGACTTAGCTGAGTTCAATCGTTTGTCCGAGACGGCCATCGACCGGTGGCCCGCCGCGCCGGTGCACACGAACCGTGGCCGCGTACTCGAGAGGGCCACCCTCCAGCCGCAGATACTCCCGGCCGACGGTCGACGTGAAGTGGAGCCGGCGGTGGCCGTCGGTCAACTCCATCTCGGTCACGCCATCGACGCCCAGATAGACCTCGAAGCTGAGCGGATCCCAGCTTCGCTCGTTCGCGTACTGGAGGTCGGGTCCCATTGGCAGCACGGCGCCGGCCCGCACGAACAGCGGAAGCGTTTCAAGCTCAGCGTCGTAGGTGATCCAGCGTGCCCCGTCGAACCGCTGATCGTTCCAGAAGTCGTACCAGCCACCATTGGGTAAGTAGATCTCGCGCGAGCCGCGAGGTTTGAACATGGGTGCGACCAGGAGGTCGGGTCCCAGCATGTATTCGTCATCGATGTGGTGCGTGGCTGGATTCAATGGATAGTCGTAGACCAACGGCCGTGCCAGTGGCACGCCTCCACCGACGCGACGCGCCGCCGCATACAAGTACGGAAGCAGCCGGTAGCGCAGCTGCGCATACCGCCGGAAGATCGAAAGCGCGGGCTCGCCGTAGGCCCAGGGTTCGCGTGGCGCGGTATGGCCATGAGCCCGCGCGTGGGAGAACAGCAAGCCCATCTGTGACCATCGCACGTAGAGTTCGGGGCTGGGCGGGTCGGTCAGCGTCGGAATCCCAAAGAAACCACCCATGTCGAAGCTGGCGAAGGCCGCTCCCGACAGGATCCAGCTCAGCGCGCCGCGCAGGCTCGCTGCCATATCGTCGAAGGTGCAGCCCGGATCACCACCCCAGTGCACCGGGTATCGCTGCGATCCGGCATAGCCCGAACGCCCCCAGATGAGGCCGTAGCCGTGGACCTCTTTCGTGACCTCGAAGACGGCTTGCTGGTAGAGGAGTGGATATAAGTTGTGCAGCTGCTCGGCTGCCGTGCCGTCGTAAGGCACAGCGTCTTCGGGCATGTCCTCTGCAAAGTCGGTCTTGAGCACCGCGACGCCCATCTCCAGCAGCCGCCGGTTCTTCGCCTTGAACCACTCCACGGCGTCGGGGTTCGTGAAATCGACGGCCGCGCTCGGCTTGGCGAAGCCATGGACGAGGGCTGGGCCGCTTCCATCCTTGGCCATCAACAAGAAGCCCTTCTGCTCGCCTTCGGCTCGCATCTCGGAGTCGAGGGGCACGTAGGGGCTCTCCCAGAGGCTGAGGCGGAATCCAAGCGCGTTCAACTCGGCGATCATCCCTTTCGGATCGGGGAAAGCTGACTCGTCCCACTCCAGGTCGCCGTGGTGCCCTTCGTGGTAGCGCATCCAGTAGGGGTCGATGTGGATGACGTCGCAGGGGACGCGTTCCTCTCGCATCCGGCGGGCGACCTGCATCACCTCGTCGCGGTTGCGATAGCCCCAGCGGCTGATCCAGAAACCGAAGGACCAATCCGGCGGCACCGTTGGTGCGCCGGTCAGCCGATGGTAGGCGTGCATCATCGGCGCAATCCCGTCGCCCACGATCAAGTAGGCACGCAGGTGATCGGCGCGGGCGGTGGCCTGCCAGGCGGCGACCGATGCCTGGCCGAGGTCGTAATAGAGAGGTCCGGTCATGTCGAAGTAGACGCCATAACCCTCGGAGCTCAGGAGCAGCGGGACGTTCTTGTAAGCCCGGTCGCTGCGGACGCCGAACGCATCGACCGTCCAGGACGCGAATACCTGTCCGCGCCGGTTCAGCGCGCCGAAGTGCTCGCCCAGGCCGAAGAGCGCCTCATCCGGCTTGAGTCCCGCCGTCAACCACCGCAACCCACGCGCATGCCCGGTCGGAAAATGGTGGTAGCCACCGCGGATATCGCGATCGTTTGGTTCGTCCTCAAAGCGCACCGTGCCCGCCGCGTCCTTCACGCGGATCCGGAACGGAGCGCGATCCACCTCCAGCGTCAGCGCCGATGTTGCGACGGACCACCCGTCGGCTCTTTCATCCATCTTCCAGTCGGTGGCGAACGGCGCATCGTCCACGAGCAATCGGGATGGGCGGGTCGCTCCGGCCCCAAAATGGAGCCGTACGATGTTCGGCGCCACCGGCCGGATCTCGATGGGGATCAGCGCGCCACGGTCGTCCTCCGCCGCCACCTCGACCCGATCGCGGCGTGCCCGCACGCTACGCACGCGCACGATCGCTCGGGGGTCGCGTGGCGCAAAGTCACTCGCAGGCCGGGCGGGCCGGGCCGCTACCAGCCGCGCTGGATCCACTCGTCGAGATGGGGTCGTTCGTGGCCGATGGTGGTGGGCTTCCCATGGCCAGGCAGCACCTGGGTCTCGTCCGGGAGCGTGAACAGCTTGCCGCGGATGCTCTCAATGATGGTCGGAAAGCTGGCGTAGGGATTCGCCGTGTTCCCCGGCCCGCCCGGGAACAGCGTGTCGCCAGAAAAGAGGTGCTCGCCGCTGAGCAAACAGATGCTGCCTGGCGTATGACCGGGCGTGTGCAGGGCAAGCAGTTCGTACTCGCCGAAACGGAAACGGTCACCGTCACGAACGCGGTGATCGGCCTTGATCGGCATCATCGACTCGTCCGACTCGTGACAGCTGAAGCGGGCGTGGGTCTGCTCTCGTACCGGTTGCAGCGCCTGAACATGGTCGGCGTGTCCATGCGTGGTGAGGATGTGCGTGACCCGCAGACCCTCGAGCTCCTTGATGATGCGCGGCGCGTCGTTGGCGGCGTCGATCAACAGGGCCTCCTTGCTTTTCGGATCACTGAGCAGGTAGACGTTGTTGTCGTAGGGGCCCACCGCGAAGCTCGTGAGCTTGTACACGGCAGTCAGTCTACGCACCGGCCCTACCTAGAATTGAGAGCGATGGCCAAGGAGCGACGAATCGGCATGCACATCCACACCGGCCGTGGCCTGGACAAGGCGGTCGAGACGATCAAGGCGCTGCAACTCAAGGCCGTCCAGATTTTTACCGGCAACCCGAGTGCCTGGCGGTCGGCACCGGTGGACGCCCAGGCGACGGCGCAGTTCAAGCGAGCGCTCGAAGAGTTGGACGTACGACCAGCCATGTCACACGCCATGTACCTGATCAATCTGGCCAGCCCCAACCCCAACTTCCAGAAGAAGTCACGGGAGGCGCTTATTGCGGAACTCGAGCGCGCCGAGGTGTACGGCTGCGCCTATGTGGTCACCCATGTCGGGAGCCACATGGGCGATGGCGCCCAAGCGGGGATCGATCGTGTCGTGGCGACGCTCGACCACGTACTCAGCAAGGCTGGCGGCTCGAGCATGTGCCTGCTCGAAACCTCGGCCGGCGGCGGCGCGTACGTCGGGGCAAACTTCGAGGATCTCGCCCAGATCCTCGGCCGGTTACCGCAGCACGCCGCGCGGCTGGGTGTCACCCTCGATACCGCCCACGCCTACGCCTCGGGCCACGACGTCGCCGGCGCCGAGGGGATGCGCACCACCCTGGATCAACTCACCTCCATCCTTCCCGCGGAACGGATCCGGGCCTGCCACTGCAACGACACCACTGTCGCCCTCGGCGGCAAGGCCGACCGGCACGTCAACATCGGCAAGGGCAACATCGGGCTCGAAGGCTTCCGGACGTTACTCAACTACGAACCGCTGGCCCACTGCGCGTTCGTGCTCGAGACGCCCGGGGAGGAGATGTTGGAAGGACGCGAGAATCTGGACGCGCTGCGTTCGCTCCTGTGAGCGCACCCATCGAGACGGTGCTCTTTGACTACGGACACACGCTGATCTACTTCGATGATCGGCCGCACTCCCTGCTGGTCGAGGCCTACGAGAAGGTCAACCGGCTGCTGGCTGACAAACTAGAACGTGACGTGCCGGCGGCGCACGTCCTGATCGAGAAGGTATCGAAGGCGGTCGACGACGCGATCCAGCGCGACTATGCGGCCGGCCGGGCCGAGGAGGTCGAGATCGCGACCGTTTACGACACCGCGTTACGCGGACTGGGCCTGGAGCTCGAGCCGGAATTGATCGAGCGGGTCATGGAGCTGGAACAGGAGGGCTGGCTGAGCAGCGTCCATGTCGGCCCCGACGTCATAAGCACGCTCGAGGCCCTGCGCGGACAGCCACTGCGACTCGGAATCGTCTCCAACGCCGCCTACCTGCCGCGCCTGATGAAGCAACAGCTGGTCGCGATGGGTCTCGCGAACTATTTCGACGCGGTGACCTTCTCCTCCGAGGTCGGCGTACGCAAACCGCACCCCAAAATTTACGCTGACGCGTTGAAAAAGCTGGGCGCGGACCCCGGCCGCACGCTGTTCGTCGGCGACCGGGTGCTGGAGGACGTGCAGGGGCCCAAGGCGTTGGGGATGCGGGCTGTGCTGACGCGCGAATGGCGCCAGGAGGATGACCCGGGTGTTGCGGATTTCGTCATCCAGCGGCTCGGTGAGCTGCCGGCGATCGTCGCCCGTCTTGTCCCCAGGGCGCGCGAGGCCGATACCTATAATGGGGTCACGTCGCGCGAGTAGTGTTTCGCGGATGGGCTTTCTGGAGGTAGGTGGGGCGGTGGACTTCCGCGATTATCTGAAGCGCAAGTGTCGCGAGCAGAACATCTCCCTGCACCGGCTTGCGGTCCGCTGTGACCTGAACCAGATCTACTTCTACCAGGCCGTCAACAAGAACAAGGAGAATCCGCCACCCTGGGTGCTCCGGCGGGCGGCGCCGCATCTGGGCGTAACGTACGTCGAATTGCTGATCGCCGCCGGGCACCTGACCGAGGACGAGCTTCGTGAGTACGGCACCCACCCACCCAGGCCGCCCGAAAAAGAGCGGGAGCGGGAGCGCGAGAAGGTCGGCGTCTGACCGGAGGCTTCGTCGCTAGGTAGAGGTCGACCCGCCGCCGGTCACGAAGTTCGAGAAGTGATAGGTCAGGGTCCACGTGAACTGGGTGGTGCTCATGTCGATCTTCATCTGATGCATGAGCGAGTCGCTGGCCGAGATCCAGACCTCGACCTGGATGCCGGCGTTGGTCAGGACCGCCTCGTCCTGGGCGGTTACGCCGCTATTCGGATCGGCCTTGAGCTGACCGACGTACTTGCCGGGGTCGACGGTCAGGGAGAAATGGTGCATGGCGATCTGGTCCATCGTGATGTCGCCCAGGTCGTCGGACGCCCGAAAGGCATGGGCGAACTCGAGGTTTGCGATCGGATCCATCCCGGGCGCGACCTGGCCCTTTGAGTTCCCGGTGACGTCCTTCCAGGCCGGGCCCTGGCTCGGGATCTGGACGAAGTCGTGGCCACCCTCGATGCGCTCATTCATGGCGACGATCGCGGTCTGGCCATTCGCGGCCGGGATCTCCAGCTGGAGGCTGAGGTTCTCTTTGTGGGGATAGATGAGGTCGCCGGAGCCGGTGACTTTGACGCCCGCGACGCCATTGAGGACCAGGATGCCGTTCAGCGACAGGTGAACGCTCTTGAGGGCCTGCATCGCGTCACCGCTCTTGCTGATGACCGGCCCGGGATCCAGAGGCGGGGCCGCCTGCTGCGGCAGCATCGAATTGAGGACGCCGCCCTTCCAGATCAGCAGGATAGAGGCGACCGCGACGCCCAGGGTGATGAGGCGACCCATCCCCATGGCAACGCCAGCCTCTGACCTTCCTTGCTAAGGAGAAGCGCGGCCCGCCGGAAGGAGGGGTTGTCGTTGGATCCGAAGAGGGGACGGGAATCAGGGACGCCGGCGGGCCTAGCCAGCCCCGGGATCATAGCAACGCAATCTCGCCGCGACACGCCATATACGCGCTTGTCACGCGCTTGTTACACCCACCTAAGATAGGCCCGTGCAGCGGGTCGTGATGCATGTCGATCTCGACGCCTTCTACGCATCGGTCGAGCAGTTGCGCCGCCCTGAGCTGCGCGGCAAGCCGGTGATCGTGGGCGGGGCCGGCGTCGAGGGCGAGCGGGGTGTGGTTGCCGCGGCCTCGTACGAGGCCCGACCCTTCGGCGTCCGTTCGGCCATGCCGCTCAGCCGGGCGCGACGGCTCTGTCCAGGCGCCGTCTTCGTTCCCTGCGACTTTCCCGCGTACCGCGAGGCGTCAAAGTCGGTCTTTGCCATCCTCGATCGTTATTCGCCGGTCATCGAGCCGATCGCCCTGGACGAGGCCTACCTGGACCTCACCGGCGAGGAGGCGCTGTTCGGCCCACCGGGCACGGTGGCGGTCCGCCTTCGTGACGAGGTCAAGACGCGCTGCGGTCTCGATCTCAGCATCGGGGTGGCCAGTTGCAAGCTGGTCGCCAAGGTCGCCTCCGAGCTTCGCAAACCGCGCGGCCTCGTCGTCGTGCCGGCCGGCGGTGAGGCCTCGTTCCTCGCCCCTTTACCGCTTGTCAGGCTGCCCGGCTGCGGGCCGGCGTCGATACTCCGCCTCGAACGGATGGGGGTTCGCACCGTCGGCGACCTGGCCGCCCTCCCTGACCCGCTGCTTGGCGAACTCTTCGGCCAGTACGGCCGACTGCTCGGCGCTCACGCTCGGGGCATCGATCTGAGCCCGGTGCTACCGCCCGGTGATCCGAAGAGCATCTCGCGTGAGGTCACCTTCGATCGCGACGTGAGCGACGCCGCCAAGGTGCGGGAAACCGCCCTCGCTCTGTTGCAGGACGTCGCGCAGAGTCTGCGCTCACACCACCTCTCAGCCAGGACCATCGTGCTGAAGATCCGATACCAGCCCTTCGATACCCAATCGCGGCAGGCGACGCTGCCCCATCCCACCGACCGCGATGACCAGCTGGCGGCGGCGCTCCGCCAGCTGCTGGAAACACAGCTCGACCCCTCTCGACCGATCCGCTTGATCGGAGCCGGCGTCAGCAACCTGGAGCAAGGCGCCACGCAGCTGAGCCTGCTCGAATCGCGATCGTCACGCCTGGCCATGCTCGATGAGCAGCTCGATGAGCTGCGCGGCCGCTACGGCGACCACGTCATCGCTCGCGGCGCGGCCCCCCGTCCGCACCAGAAGGACGTCCGGCGCGACGACCTGGATGCGCTGCGGTGACGGCCAAAAAGCTCACCCACCTAAAACCGAGCGGCGAGGCGAGGATGGTCGACGTCGGTGACAAGCAGGTGACCAGCCGCGAGGCCCGGGCGCGCGGCGCGGTAAAAATGAGCGCGGGGGCGCTCCAGGCGATCATGCTCGGCAACCTTCCCAAAGGCGAGGTGGTTGCCACGGCTCGCATTGCCGGCATCCTGGCTGCCAAGCGCACCAGCGAGCTGATCCCGATGTGCCACCCGCTGCTGCTAACGCTGGTCGATGTGGACTGTGTGCCAGACCCTCACCTGCCTGGCGTGCGGATCGAGGCACGGGTGCGCTGCGACGGAAAAACAGGCGCCGAGATGGAGGCGCTGACGGCGGTCGCGGTGGCGGCGTTGACCGTCGTCGATATGGCCAAGAGCGCCGACCGCTGGATGACGATCGAAGGGATCGAGCTCGTCGAGAAGCGCGGAGGAAAGAGCGGCGACCAGCGTCGCCCGGCTAGCTCGCGCTCTTGACCGCCTTCATCGCCGCGTCGTAGGCCTTCTGCATCGGAGCGAACGTTTTCGCTTCATAGTCCGCGGGCACCGTCTCTTCTGGAGTCGACATCGCCTTGAGGGCGGCATTCATGGCATCGGTGCTCTTCTTGATGCCCGCCGTGTCCTTGGCCTGGATGGCCTGGATCAGGCTCTCTGTGTTCTGGAGGACGTCGCTGAAGCTGCTGACCTGCTCGGCGATTTGGGGAGGGAGTCCGGCGGCATGTGAGTTCGACACGGCCAGGTCGATCTTCTGTTGGGCGTCGGGATACGGCGCGCCGGCGCCCACCAGGTCGTGCTTGGCGAGCGCGGCACCAATTTTTCCGTAGTCGATCAGCGCGTCGTTGTATGGCTGGATGACCTTTGTCTCGTTGACTGCTGCGGTGAGTGCCTGGTCTGCTTGCTTCAGGCCCACCATGGCGCCGTTGATACGGTTCCGCACGGCGGTGATGCCGGCACCTTTCGACGGCGCCAACCCCTGGAGGAAGGTCAGCCGCTGATCGACGGATGTCACGGCCGCCTCATCGGACCGTACCAGGTTAAGGCCGTCGTTTAACGACTTCGACAGCTTGTCGAATTGGGTCTTGGCGGCGACAGGGTCACTGGTGGTGTTCCGCAGGGTGAAGGCCTGGGTGAAGGCGGCATCGATCTTGTCCTGGTGGGAGGCAGCAGTCTTCAGCGACTGGTTGGCGGTTGAAATCTGACTCGAGGCGACCGCAGGGAGCACCCCAACGAACAGCACCAGCACAACGACCACTCCCGCGACCACAACGGCCGCTGACCGGGCGGTCGGCAGCGGCAACTGCAGCAGGGCCGGCGGCAGCGCGACCGGCAGCGAGAAGGTCTGGCCAAAGAGCCGGATCGTCGTACCTAACGCGGCGGTGGGTTGGCCCGCGGGCGCGTATGCCCCGTACCCCGGGTCGGGGCCGTAGGGGCCCGGTTGCTGCGGATATCCGGGCGGCCCGTAGGCGGGATACCCTTGCGGCGGCTGCCCCGGGTATCCTGGCGGAGCTCCCGGGTACTGCGGCTGCTGGGGATAGGTTTGTGGAGGATAGTTGGGGGCACCGTAGCCCTGGCCCGGCTGTTGTCCCTGTGGATAGCCAGGTGGCCCATAGCTCGGCTGCGGCGGCGGCAGAGGGTTTCGGCAATTTGCGCAGGCCTGGGCGCCCGGTTGGTTCCAGGTAGCGCCACAATACGGACACGGAGGCGATTGGTAAGCCTGCATAGCTGCGCCGCGGCGCTACCCATGCAACTCGGCCCGCACCGGGAACCTTTCGGCGCTCAGCTCAGGAGGTGGGTGAGGTCCTCCGCGTTGCGGACGGCGTAATCGGAGTAGCAGTTGTTGAAGATGGCGTGCACGTCCTTGGCCACCTTCGCCATATCGCGAAGGTTCGGGACCCAGGGCTTCAGCTCGCTCGGCTCGTAGAGGTACCGGAATTTCTCGGCGGTGCTGATCCCCTTCTTCTCCCAGGTCTCGCGGTTGCGTCCGTGGAAGCGCACCATCCCCAGCGGCGCCGTCGCAGCGACCACCGGCGGCACGCTCGAGGTAAAGCCCTGCGGCTCATCGACGACCACGTAGGTAAAGCCGTGCTCGTCGAGGAATTTGACGACGCGCGCACGACGCTCTTCCTTCATCCACAAGGCCTGGCGAAACTCGATCGCGATGCCGAAATCCGGGAGCCACTCCCGAAGGTCTTCCATGAATCGGTAGGAGGCGGGCGAAGGCAGGAACCACTTGGGAAACTGGAAGACGATCGCACCCAGCTTGCCGGCATCCTGCAACGGCTGCAGGCCCTCGCGAAAACGGTCCCATACGCTTTCTTTGTCTTTCGGTGCCAGGTCCTTGAAATAGAGATTGGCTTTGGAGTCGGCGAGCTTCTCGCGCAGGTCTTTGGGCAGCCTGGCCGCGGGGGTCGGGTGCTGCGTCAGCAGCGCGTACGCCTTGGCGTTGAAAGTGAAATCCTTCGGTGTGCGTTCGACCCACAGCTGCGCCGTCTTGTCGTTGGGGATCGCATAGAACGTGCTGTCCACTTCGACAACGGGAAACTTCGACGCGTAGTAGCGCAGCCGATCCTCCGCGGTAGTGGCATCCGGTGGATACCACCCGCTCTTGATCAGCGTCGGCTCGGTCCAGGAAGAAATGCCGACCCTGATGCGACCCATCAACGGGGACGGTGGGCGGCCGGGGCGTCGCTGACGTCGCCGCGGAGCGTCCGCAGGCCGTGCGGCAACGCTTCCATCACGGCCTCGAGGCTATCCACGACGCCGCGAGGACTTCCGGGAAGCGCCAGGATCAGGGTTTTGCCGATCACGCCGGCGAGCGAGCGCGACAACATCGCATGCGGCGTCTTGCGCAGCCCCGCCGCGCGCATCGCTTCCGCGATGCCCGGCACCGGGTAGTCGAGCATGGGTTCCAAAGCCTGCGGCGTGACGTCGCGCGGGCCCAGCCCCGTGCCACCGGTCAAAACAATCAGGTCGGGGTCGGTCGCCTGCCGCCACTCGCGGATCTGGCGCTGGATGTCGGCGACCTCATCGCTGACCACCGCGCGTCCGACGATCTCGCATGGGACGCGCGCGAGTTCCTCGCTGACTCTCTCCCCGCTCTCATCGGCGCGTTCGCCACGCGCTCCTTTGGTACTCACGGTCAGGACGCACGCGCGAAAGCTCACCCATGAAGTCTAGGAGGCGCAGGAAAGCTAGATCAGCCTTCGGCGCGGTAGGCGGCGTGCGCGGCGATGGTGCGGCAGAAGTCGGTGACGGCGCCGCCAACGTCCATCAGGTCGTGATAGCCGAAGGGCACGCAGTGATCAAAGGGCGGGAAGCGAACCACGGATGACGCCGGCGGAACGTCGGCGTCATAGAGCGCCAGCACCGGCCGCCCACGCCCCAGCAGCCAGCCCGCCTCGAAGCCAACCCCCGTGCTGCGCCCGGTCATCTCCATGCAGCCGGCGTCCGCTTCGAGGAGTTCGCGGTGCATCATTTCGGCGATCAGCTCGGGACGATCGAGCCCGGGCCGGTAATCAGGATCCGCCACCCGCTCGGCGAGGATGCCGACCCCGAACTCACGCAGCGCCCGGTGGGCCAGCTGGATCGCCTCCAAGCTGCGCGGACCCAATTCGCCGCTGACCGCGCGGCCGAGGTACACCTTCACTTCAGGACTCTGGGGGCGGTCCTTCGCTTTGGCAACAACCCGACCATCAGTATCACCATGCCGAGCACGGGATCAAATGGCAGGACGATGCCACCGAGGAGCGCACTAAGCCAGCGCGGCCGAAAGCGCGGCATGGGCGGATTATCGGGCATCGCCGGGCGGTGTGCCTGTCTCGGTCGACGCCAGGGCGTCCGCTGGTTCGTCTTCGACATCGAGGGGGTTGGCGTCGTCGGGGTGCGCGTCATCAGCGCTGGCCTCGCCCTTTTTCCGCCGTGCCGGGCGTTCAGCCGCGAGGGAGCGGACGTCGAGGCCCTGGCGAAGGAGGTGGATGCTCTCCAGGTAGGAGAGGCGCTCGACAAGCCAGCCGACCCGGTAGTGCACGGCGAACCAGGTTTCGCTGGGCCCGGGGTGTCGATGGCGGCGACGCCAGCGACCCACCGCTTCCTTGAAGGTCGGCGCGAATCCGCCGTCGCCGCCCCGGCGATCGGTTCCCGCATTGGCCGGCACGGACGGATTCTAATTGGCCTTAACGCCCTCACCCCAACCCTCCCCCGGAACGTCTCAACCGCTCGCCTGGCACTGAAGCGCCGCTCGCGTGGGCCGACAGGCCCGGAGCGGGGGAGGGAGAGGCAGAGAAGATAATGCCGGAGTGCGGCTCAGCGACATCATGGCGACGGCCAATCGCCTCGCGGGCTGCGACCAGACTCCGTCCGACTCGCAGGTCTACCTCGACGGTGAGGTACGGCGGGTCTTTGTCGGTATCGACGTCGACGTCGGTGAGCTGCTCCTGGCCCGGGCGCTCGGCGCCGACGGGGTGATCGCTCACCACCCGATCGGTTCGCACGCCCGGCTCGGCCTGGCCACGGTGATCGAAGGCCATAAGACCCAGATGCGGGCTGCCGGGATCCCGGCCGAGGTCGCCCACGAGATGATGCTGGCCCGTCAGCGACCCGTGGCCCACGGCCTGCACACAACCAACTACGACCGCGTGGTGGATGCGGCGCGCCAGCTCGAGATGCCGATGATGAACATCCATTTGGCGGCCGACCTGATCGGGCGCCAGTTCTTCATCGACTTCGTGGGCCGGGTGGTCGACGCCGGAACGACGAGTGTCGGCGGCCTCTTGGGCGAGCTCAAGACGATCCCGGAAATGGAGGCTTCGCTGGTGCAGCCGGAACTCTGGCTGGGGGAGGCCCAAAACCCGGTTGGACGCTGGGTGGTCCAGATGGCAGCCGGAACCAATGGTGGCGCACTCGTCTATCGCACGTATTATGAGCATGGCATTGATACCATTCTGGCGATGCACATCGACGAGCGGGACCTGCGGGAGCTGGAGCAGTTGCAGCGGCCTACAGCGAACCTGGTGATCACCGGCCACATCCCCAGCGACTCCATCGGGATGAACCGGGTGATCGATGCCCTGGAGAAGCAGGGAATCGAAGTTATCGCGGGCTCCGGAGTTATACGACCGTAGACCACAACGAGGAGGACCGCTTGGACGCATCAGCACCTCACGCATACGGCAACGAGGCGGAGCGCCGCTACCACCTCCGACGGCTCGACGACCTGCTGGAAGCGCTGGAGCGGCTGAACCTCGCCGAGGCCAAAACGCTGCCCGAGGCGGTCAAGGCCCGGATCGAGAAGGAAGGCATCACCGTCGAGGACGGCACGAGCTTCAGCCGCCTGATCGAGATGGTGTGGGCACAGCAGGAGAAGTACTTGATCGATCTCAAGGCGGACCGGCGTAAGGGATCCCGCCGCGTGGGCGACGGCGTCATCGCCTCGCACCGCGTCCTCGACGCCTTCATCCTTGGGCGCCTCAACATCGCCGGGAAGCGCCGGCGGCGCCTGACCGGCTAGCTCCTGCCGCCGCGAATTCAGGCCGACGCGCCCGAATAACGGCGGAGCCCGCGACGCCAGAACCAGCGGCTGACCGTGAGCAGAACGATCGCAAATCCTGTCGCCAGCAGGACGGTGTTTTCCTGAAGCCGAGAGGTTAGGGCTTCCGCCGGTACGGTGATGGCAAATCCAATCGGGACCAGGAAGGTCAGCGAGTAGCGCAGCCAGTCCGGATAGATGCCGATCGGCCACCGGCCGGTTTGATAGACGCCTTCGAACAAGTCCGGCAGAAACCCCATTCGGACAACCCAGAAGGCGCCGGTCGTGAGGATGAGCAAGAAGCAGTACATCATCACGCCACCGAGCAAGATGAGCAGCGCGAACGCCAGCCAGTCGCCAACCGCCATGCCGCGATGGAGCTGGGTGAGGCCGACGCCGATCACGATCGCACCCGTGATGAGGTCGATCGTCCGCCAGATGCGCAGCTCGCGGACGCTGACGAGCAGCTGCGCATCCTCAGGCTTGGTGAGGGCATGGTCCAGCTTTCCGTCTCCGATCTCCTCCATCAGCCGTTCCATGTTGGGCTGGATCACAGCGTTGATCACGCCTCCCATCAAGATCTGGATTCCGAGCAGGCAGAGGAGTTGCGGTTGCGTCCAGCCGTTGAGCTCCGTCGTATGGGCGTAGACGAGACTGAGCACGACAAGGGCAACCGCGAGCGCGAGCAGCGCCTGGAAAAGCGCGACGATAAAGTTGGCGCGGTACTGAAGCTCGTTCATGGCCCCGATGCGAACGTAGAGCCAGGCGACCGCGAGAGGACGGGGCATCAGTTGCCCACCGCCGTGTAGTGCCTTACGGAGGCGCGCCAGAGGAGCCACACCAGACCCGCACCAACCGCCGTCCAGAAGACCTGCATGCCCAGGCCGATCAGGAGCGACGTTGCGGACTGATGTCCTACCAGGACCTCGATGGGGAAAAAGAAGGTCCACTTGAACGGAAGCCAGTTCGCGATTCCCTGGACCCAGGCCGGCATCAGCTGCAAGGGGACGAGGCGACCGGAAAGAAGAAGCTCGGCCATGATGTAGGTTTCGAAAATGGCGCTGCCCCGAGTGGTCCAGAAGGTCACCATCCCAAGCAGCCAGAGGTTCATGGTGCGAATCAGGTACGCGCCCACGATCGCCGGGAAAAACACGACGAGTCCGAGTGGCGTCAGGTCGAAGGTCGGCTTGAAGACGAGCGTCAGTCCGACCGCGATCGGGAGGTAGAACAACACCCAGATCACCTTGCCGCCGGCGAAGTCGGCAATGTCGTAATGAATCGGGTGCAGCGGTCGCAGCAGCTGGCCAGAGAGCTGCCCCTCGCGAATCCGCGCCTCCCACCCGTAGGGCGTGAAGACGATGTTCACATTGCGGACCAGGGTCCACACGATGTAGTAGGCGGCGAACCCACCGGCGGTGATGCCCGCAACCTCGCCGCCATGGGATCGAGCGATGGTCGTCCAGACCACGAGGTAGATCACGGGCTCGGCGACCATCCCGAGCAGGTACATATAGGTCGCAGCCCGGTATTGGAACTGGGTCTGGATCGCGGTCCGCATCATCGTGAGGTAGAAATCGATCATCGCGCGCAGCGGGGACGGTTGGCCGCGAACGGGAGCAGCGATGGTCATGCCGTTGCCTTTTGAGCGAACACCAGCTCGATCACGTCCTCGATCGGCGGCTCTTCGATCGTGAGGTCGGTGACCTGCTGCTCGCTGAGCAAGCGCGCGGCGATGCGCGACACGTCTGCCCTCGCCACGCGCAGCTTCACCCGATAGCCATCCCGCTCCATGACCTCACCGTAGGAATCGAGCGGCACCGAGGCGTTGGCAAGGGTGACGTTGATCGTCTTGTAGGCGGCAAAGCGATCCGCAAGGGCCGTCAGGTCGCCGTCGAAGAGCACTCGCCCGTGGTGAATCACGATCACCCGGCGGCACAGCGCCACGACGTCGGCCATGTAATGGCTGGTGAGGAGCACCGTGGCCCCATAGCGCCGGTTGTACTCGGCGATGAAGGAGCGCACCCGCTTCTGCATGGTCACGTCGAGGCCGATGGTCGGCTCGTCGAGAAAGAGCACGCGGGGGCGGTGGAGCAGCGAGCCCACCATTTCGACTTTCATCCGTTCCCCGAGGGAGAGGTTGCGCACCGGCTTGCGGACCACGTCGGCGACCTCGAGCAGCTCGATCATCTCGTCCCGTATCGCCATGAAGTCGTCACGGCGCAAGCGGTAGATCGCCCGATTCAGCTCGAACGAGTCGAGGGCGGGCAGGTCCCACTGCAACTGGCTGCGGTTTCCCATGACGAGCGTGATCCCGCTGAGAAAATCTCGCTCTCGTCGCGCGGGGATGTGGCCAAGGACACGCGCCTCGCCGCTGGTCGGATAAACAAGGCCGGAGAGCATTTTGAGGGTCGTCGTCTTGCCCGCGCCATTCGGACCCAGGAAGCCGACGATTTCGCCAGGTTTGATTTCGAATGAGATGGCGTGGACCGCGCGAACTGCGCGCGTCTTTCGGTGAATGAGGCTGCCGATTGCCGCGCGCATGCCAGCCTCGCGCTCGGGGACGAAAAAGGTGCGCGATAGGTTCGATACGAGGACATCCGGTGTGCGCTCCGACATGGCACGTCGAATGCTAGCGAACGGTGATGAGGCCGGAAAGGAGAGTACCCGCTCCTCTCCACTTTCAATATATAGCGCAACGGGGGGCTTGCGGCAAGCCCCGGGTAGTGCCGCATAATCGCCGGACGAAGCCAGAACCTACGGAAATGGGAGTCACGAATGCGTGTTTTTGGGCCGTACCGGGGTGATGCCGACCGGAGTGTGGCGATGACCGAGCATGCGGTGGTGATCGCCGGAGGAGGTCCGACGGGGATGATGCTGGCGGCAGAGCTGACATTGGCGGGGACCGACGTTGTCATCGTCGAGCGACGCGCCAGCTTCAAGCTGGAAAGCTCGCGCTCGCGAGGTCTGCACTCCCGCACCATCGAAGTGCTCGATCAG
>DASZZN010000039.1 GCA_035544955.1 Candidatus Dormiibacterota bacterium | reverse complement strand
GTGGGTTCCAGTGAAGGTCCGATCGAGGAGCGCCAGCCTATTCGTTTCCAGCGCGACGGCCACGGCCTTTTCCGAGAAAGCGTCGATCCGCGCGACGGCACCCTCGTAGCGGGCTGGGCTCGAGCCCACGGGATAGGTCTGGCCTCGCCGGATAGCCGCTCAATCAGGACAAGTGGACAACAGTCTTCCAAGTCGAAATCTCTAGAGTGGTGCTCTACAGCCACAAACCGCGGTAATGCCGTGTCCTCCCGTTTCCTGTGGTGTCGGCGTGGTTCCTCCTGTACTTGAACTGAGTCTTCTTCATGTCCTCCAGTGGCCTCCTGTATCCCCCTGGGCCAATCATTGAGTTAGTCTTAGATTGGCTGGGTGGCACGACAGATAGATCTCCCGACGACGGGGGGTCACAAAACTGATACCAGCGCCGCGATTGCCCTAGAGCCCGGGTCCACTCCAGCAAACGGACGCGAGTCGGCGATCAGCGTTGAGGGGCTGGCGAAACGCTTTGGCAACCTGGAGGCTGTCCGTGGAGGCAGCGGTCGGTGGCCATAGTGAGAGGATGCAAGGGCGGAATTAAGAAATGACCTCGTTATCCAAGACAATTGCGTCGTTCAGCAGAGCAGAGGGAATACTGGCAGTCTTGTTTGGGCTGGGCTTTGTTCTCGGCTTCCTGTTGACTCCGTTGGGAGTCGAGACTCGTATACACGAACTGCGGACCCCGGCGTTCGCGGGGTTCTTCATCACTGTCGGTTTGTTGATTCCGCTTGCCGGGTTGGTTTCGCTGTTCCTTCGAAGAGCGAAGCTCGCAGGCGTCTTGGCGGTAATAGACGCCTCGCTTTCCTTCCTCCTGCCTCCTGCTGACCAGGCTAAGTTCTTCTTCACTATTCCCCCTCCGCCTGCCGTTTTTGTCGGTGAGTACATCCTGATATTCGTAGGAATCGGATACATACTTTACGGAGCACGAGTCTATTCTCAGACCCGTTAGCGACCGAGAGATCGACCGCGAGTACTAATCAGTCCACTGCACAGTCGCGCCAAACATCCCCAAACGACGAGCCAGCCCTGGTGCGCGGCCGGCTGGCAATGCGAGGATCCCCAGAGGAACGGGAAGGCCAACACCCGGCGTCTATTTGACCGGGACGGCTGGTTTCCTGTTCGTCCTGGTGATGATGGGATTTTGGAGCCGAATGTCCTATAAACGCGCCTCTCCCGGCGTCCAGCCCCGATTCCCGTGCCCACAAGAGGCCGAGGGGAATTGATCAGAGGCGTTCGATCGTTGCGAGCCAGGCTTGGGCGCCGTTGTCGTCGATCGTGACGGCGAACTTCGCGGGGTCTATCGACCTGATCGACCAACCGTCCACGAAGGCAGCGCGCAGCTCGGCCTGCGACACCCGGCGCGGGCCCCAGTCCCCGGGCTGGCGGTCGCTGAAACACATCAGGTAGTACATCCCCCCGGGCCGAAGGGCCGACCTCAGGCTGTTGACATAAACCGGGCGCTCCTCGTCGTCGAAGACATGGAACACGCCACTGTCGGTGATGACGTCGAACTGCCGCCTCAACCGGTCGAGGTGCAGCACATCCCCGACCTCGAACATCGCGCTGATGCCCCGCTGCAGCGCCTTGGCCCGCGCGCGCTCGATGGCCAGCTCCGCCACGTCCACTCCCATTGCCTCCGCACCGTGGCTCGCCGCCAGCATCACGTGCTCGCCGGTTCCGCAGCCGACGTCCAGCATGTGTCCGTGGAACTTGCCAGCATCGGCCAGCCTCACGAAGTCGGGCTGCGGCCGGCCGATGTCCCAGGGCGGCGATCCCTCGTAGACGCTGTTCCAGGAGGGGTGTTGAGCCATGGCCTTAGCTTAGTGGCGGAGGGCTGGTCACCGAAACGAATACGAAATCGGGCCTCTGGGAGGACGTGAAGCCCACGCGGTCTGACCCAGAACAGCTCGAACTCGGGTGCCCCGTATTTCCTAAAGGTGTACGGACTCGGATCGTCCACCGCGCTAAGTCAGGTCAGCCCCGCGTGCCCTAGGTTTCCTAAGGGTTAAGGTGAGTTGCCATGCCGAAACTGCGCGTCCATAACTTCGCGATCTCGGTCGACGGGTACGGCGCGGGGCCGTCGCAGAGCCTTGACAACCCGCTCGGCGTCGGCGGGCCGCGGCTGCACGAGTGGGTCTTCGCGACCCGTTACGGCCGTCGCATGATCGGCGAGGAGGGCGGCGAGGAGGGCATCGACGAGCGGTTCATGGTCGCGGGCGACACCGGCATCGGCGCCACGATCATGGGGCGCAACATGTTCGGCCCGGTCCGCGGGCCGTGGCCCGACGAGGAATGGAAGGGTTGGTGGGGCGACGACCCGCCGTACCACCACCCGGTGTTCGTGCTGACGCGCCATTCACGGCCGTCTTTGGTGATGCAGGGCGGGACGACGTTCAACTTCGTCACCGATGGGATCGAGGCGGCGTTGTCGCGGGCGTTCGAGGCGGCGGGAGGCGCCGACGTCCGCTTGGGGGGCGGCGTGGCGACGATCCAGCAGTACCTGCGCGCTCGTCTCATCGACGAGCTGCACGTGGCGATCGTGCCCATCTTCCTCGGGGGCGGCGAGCGTCTGTTTGACGGTCTGGACGGTGGACCGGTCGGCTACGGGAACGTCGAGATGGTCGGGTCGGCCTCGGTGACGCACGTCCGATTCGTGCGCCAGTAACGGCGGCGCGGCGGGCATCGCTTCGGGCCGCCCGGCAATGCCTATGACGGTTCTCGCCTTTACTTAAGGCGCGGACCCCGGGCGCCCATCGCCTTCCAAGAGCCTCGAAAATGAATACGAAATCGGGCCTCAGAAGGGTCGTGGAGCCCACGCCCGGATTCGAACCGGGGACCTTTTCCTTACCAAGGAAATGCTCTACCGCCTGAGCTACGTGGGCACGGCGGCGCAAGCACAAGATTCTATCTGCTCGCCGTCTCGTGTCTGGACGAGCGCGCCTTTGCCTTTCATACTTGGCGCGCATGGCCCCCACCATCGGCGACGTGCTCGACCAAGCCCGGCGCCGGCTGGTCCGCGTCGAACCCCAACAGGCTGCCGCAGAGCAGTCTCAGGGCGCGCTTCTAGTCGACACCCGGACCGATGTCCAACGCACTCAGCAGGGCGAGATCCCGGGCGCGCTCGTCATCGATCGCACCGTGCTCGAGTGGCGTCTCGATCCTACGTCGCCGTCCCGAATCGCCGAGGCCAC
>DASZZN010000038.1 GCA_035544955.1 Candidatus Dormiibacterota bacterium | reverse complement strand
TGACGTAGCCGAGGGCCAGGGTTTCGTTCTGCCGCTTGAGCAGCGGGAACAACACGACGGCACAGCCGATGTTGGTAATGATGAGGAGCAGTTCGAGGAACGCCCCCACGAACACGCGGGTGTCGGCGCCCGCACCGTTGACGTAGTTGGGATCGCTCAGGACAGGTCCGTAGGCGAGGGCCCCGGCAATCGAGGTGACAAACGTGAGGATGAACAGCACTCCTACGACGAGCGCGGTCTTCCGGGTTGAATCCATCGTGAACTCCTTTCTTGGATGTGGTCAGCAGTTGGCGACGAGCGAGCGCAGCATCACCACCTGTGGTAACTCGATGTGGTGATTTCTCGGCTTACCTCCAGACCAGCGAGAAGAGCCAGGGCTGATCCGTAGCGGCACGTCTTCGTAATCCATTGGTCGATGGCTAAAGGTTTTTCCCCGCCATAATTGACTGTGCGCCGCTGACGCTGGCTAACCAGCGGGTGAGCTGGACCCTCGAGTTCAAGCCGAGCTTATTGAACATGTGGGTAACATGCGTCTCCACGGTTCGCTCGGAGAGGAAGAGTCTGGTCGCGATCTCGTGATTGCTCATGTCGTCTGCGATCAAGCGCGCGATCTCCAACTCCCTTTTTGTGAGCGGAATCTGAGTTTCGGTTTTGACGGCAACCGGCCGCGGCGGCAGCTTTTCCTCCACCGCGAAGGCCATCGCATCATCGATCGTTATCGTGAGGCCGCGCTCGTATGAGGCGTCAAATAGCCTCTGGCCCAGCCCTCCGAGTGCGAGTGCCATCGACCGCTCGTGTGTCTGGCGGAATCCCTCTTGAAACTGGATGGCGCTCGACTGCCGCACACGCTCGGCACAGCCGAGGAGCGTGGCCGCGCGCTGATGCGCACCGCGCTCAGCTGCCATCCAGGCAACGGTTTCGAGGAGCGCTTGCAGCCCCGGCCGATCGTCAAGGGCGTGCTTGCATGCGGCACCTTCGAGAGCCTGGGCCTCCGCGAGCTGCCTCTCGCCCTGCAGCCAGTGGGCTTGAGACATGGCCATGAGTAAATAGCCGCGGGCATATAGCTCGCCGCACTCTTGACTGATCGTAAGGCCCTGTTCAGCGAGCTTGATGGCCCTCTCCGGTTGACCAACCAGCGGCAAGATATTGCATACGACGGTGGTCGCAACCAGTTCGATCGGTCGAGCCTGGATCAGCCGGGCCAGTGACACGGCAGACTCGGCGGCCTCAAGTGCCTCTGCCACATTGCCCTCGACCGCGAGCGGAATCGCCAGCCAGGTTAGAGACAGGGCCATGACCGTCGAGTCTTTCAATTGTGTTCCGATGCGAAGGCTTTCGCGGCCGAGCGAAACACTCGCACCGTAGTCGCTTTGACTACTGGCCATAGCGGCCGCCGCGCGGAGGAGGTGGGCGCGAGCAGCAGAATCCTCTGGTGCGCGCTCCGCGAGCGATGTCATCACTCGGCGCACGTCACCAAACGGTCCGCGGCACGTCCAGTAAATCAGTAGGTGCTCCGCGAGCTCGGCGCCACGCGAGGCCCCACCGGGTTCGCTGAGGCAGAACTCCAGGGCGGCCCAGAGATTGTCCTGCTCCATGTACATGCGTTTGAACAGCTCGACCTGGCGGCTGTCAAAGGCTCCAATCGATCTGGCCAGTCCGGCGATCCACTCCAGATGCCGCTCTCGGGTGCTGCTCTCTTCGTGGATTTCGCGCAAGCGCTGGCTGGCGAACTGCCGAATCGTTTCTAGGAGCCAGTAACGAGGCGCGTTCCCGCTCCTCAGGTCGCGCTTCACGATTGACTTCTCGACAAGCGCCCCAAGCAACTCCACCATCCGATCTGACGGCACTCCCTCGTCGCAGCAGACCTCGACCGCAGCCTCAGCGTCGAATCCGCCTGCAAACACCGAGAGTCGGGCCCAGAGCAGCCGCTCTACCGCCTCGAGCAGGCCGTAGCTCCAACCGATGGTTGCTTCTAGCGTCTGCTGGCGCGCTTCGGCGCCTCGGTTTTCGCCACCCAGGATCGATCGCTGGCTTGCCAGCCCCTGGTTCAGCTGGTCGAGGCTCAAGGCGCCCAGGCGGACGGCCGCCAATTCGAGTGCCAGAGGGATCCCGTCCAGCCGTCGGCAGAGTTGCAGCACCGGCGCCGCATTCTCCGCATTCACAGCGAAGCCCGGAACGACAGCAGCTGCACGCTCGCTCAGCAACCTGACGGCCTCAGAGTTCATGAGCCGCTCGAGCAGCGCCTCGTCACCTTTGCCCGGCAGCGACATCGGCGGTACCGGCATCCTGACTTCGCCGGCCACTCCGAGAGCCTGCCGGCTGGTGGCCAGGAGTCGCAGGTCCGGGCAGCTTTTGAGGAGAGTGCTGGCCAGGATCGCACAGGCGTCCAGAAGGTGTTCGCAGTTGTCTAGCACCAGCAGCAGGCGCTTGCCGGCCAGGTAATCCGCAAGGGTGGTGAGAGACCAGCTGGCTGACTGGTCATGCGCGCCGAGCGCCGTAAAGACCGCTTGACTGACGAGCAGTGGATCCTGGATCGAGCCCAACGACACGACCCAGGCGCCGTCGGGAAAGCCACGTGCGATTTCCCCGGCTGCCCTGAGTGCGAGTCGAGTCTTGCCGGCGCCCCCGGTGCCCGTCAGCGTCAGCAGCCGGGTGGTCGTGAGCAACCGCTTGAGTTCCCGTAGCTCCTGGCGGCGCCCCACAAAGCTGGTCAGTTCCACCGGCAGGTTCGACGGCCGACGCTTGGCGCCCCCATTCCTCACAGCAAGGGCAGATTACTCCGCCGTCGATCGGCTCGGATCGGGGAGGTCGAAGGCTGGTTCAATGCTGATGAAAGGGGCAAGGGCAGCTTCGTTAGCCGCTCGAACGAGTTCAAGGCTCCTGCCGGCGAAGAGCGAGAGCAGCTGTCCTTGGCGAGGCACGAAGGTCGAGCGTAGATAGCGGATCGGCTCGCCCCGGGCGGCGAAGCGGCAGCTGGCCTCCACGAGTGCGGCCTGCAGCATCGCCAGGCCACGCTCGGTGATGGCCGGCAACCGACGCTCCACCAGGAAGAGGCGCAGCTCACCGGCTGGAGCCTCCCAGGCGGAGGCGACTGTCCGGGATTGAGCCCCGCCGCTCGGCGAGTCCGAGTTCATGGATGCTCAGTTGGTACCGTATTTGATCACTGCGTCGATGTGGTCTTCTCGCCGAGCGGCGGCCTCGCAGGTCCAGACGAACTCGATCAGCTCCGTCAGCTGCGCATCGAGTGAGGCGACTGGTGCAGGTGCGTTCCCTCTGATGGCGTCTTCCCGGTTTAGCTCGTTCATCGTCCTTTCCTCCTGGGTGGCCGCTGTCAGCGGCCTCGAGGTCAGACTAGGAGCAAGCAGAGATCAGGAAATCGTTGCTGACTCGTAAAGCAATACGTACTCGTTGGCTGAGTCAGCGCTTCGCTTGAAGCGCTCACGTACAGGCCGGGGCCCCGTTTGATGGAACCGAGGTGATGCCTGCGAGTCCTTAGCAGGTGGCCAAAGATACGTACTGGACTACGAGTTGGGGCCGATGCCGGCCGATCCGTACCTCTCCAGACTGATGTTGCCGCAGACAACAAAAGTCAAGGAGGACAACATGTCGACCATAACGCAGACCACAAGTAGGAGGGGCACGATGGCGCCTACCGTCCAAGACAAGAACGGTTCCACGGACATCACCTCACCCAAGCGCCTCGCGAGAATCGCCGGCGTCCTCTACCTGCTCGTCGGAATCTTCGGCGGTTTTGCCCAGGGGTTTCTGTACCCCAAGATCTACGTCGCGGGCGATGCGGTGAAGACGGCCGGGAACCTCATTGCAAACTCAGGACTTGTGCGTATCGGCGTCGTCTCAGACCTGTTCCAGGCGACGGTCTGGGTCTTCGTCGCGTTGACCCTTTATCGGCTGCTCAAGCACGTGAACAAGAGCGCGGCGCGCGCCATGGTCGTACTCAGCGCGATCGGGGCCGGCATCACGATGCTCAACGCGGTTTTCGAATTTGAGGGTATGCGGGTCGCAACCGGTGCCGTGAACCTGGGCGGCTTCGGCGCCGCGGGTTCGAATGCCCTGGCGTTGCTCCTGGTAGACGCCCAGCACTACGGGCTCCTCATCGCGTCGATCTTCTTTGGCCTGTGGCTGGTGCCACTGGGGTATCTCGCGTTCAAGTCAGGGTGGTTCCCCAAGGCCCTGGGCGTCGTGCTCATCGTTGCGGGCGCTTGCTACCTGGTTGACGTGCTCGCGGCGTTCCTGGTCCCCGACGTTAGCAAAGCGATTCATGGCTACGTGACCATCCCGTCAATAATCGCGGAGGTCTGGACGCTTGGATACCTGCTCGTGATTGGCGTGAAGACCCCAAAGCCAGTCGAGCGCATTCCCGCCGCGGGATGACCGCTACTACATATCGAGTGGGGCCGGGAATCTTCCCGGCCCCCGGCGACATTGGACATAGGAGGTGGGCGTGATGCCCCTGGAAAACACCCCGATCGTCGAGACCCACAGTCTCAGCAAGCGACTTGGCCGCGCAGTCCTACCCTTCGACTCCGTTGACATGAGCGTGCGGCGTGCCGATGTCAACGGCTTCCTCGGTCCGAATGGCGCAGGGAAGACCACGACCCTGAAAATGCTCGTCCGCCTGGATCCGGCCGACCTCGGGAACGGCAACCGTCGCCCGCCACGGGCCCATCGATCCGCGCGGACTGGCCAGGATCGGCTCCCTGATGGAGTCGCCCGGCTTCTACCCCTACCTGTCGGGCCGCGAGAACCTGATGGTCGTCGCGGGCCTCTCCGGTGCTCTCTCTTCATCAGTGAGTCGACAACCAACAAAGGAAGGGAAATCATGAAAACCGTCGATACGCAAATCGAGATCGCCGCGTCCGCCGAGCGGGTTTGGAATGTGCTCACCGACTTTGGCGCCTTCCCGGACTGGAACCCTTTCATCCGTCGCGTGGAAGGGTCCCCGATCGTAGGAACCCGTCTCGAGGTGACGATCCAACCTCCGGGCCACGGTCCAACCACCTTCAAGCCGACCGTGCTGGAAGCCGACGCGAATCACCAGTTGGGCTGGTTGGGACGGCTTCTGCTTCCCGGCGTCTTCGACGGGAAGCACACGCTGACGATTCAAGCAGGTGGTGGCGGTCGGAGCGTGTTTCGGCAGCGTGAAGTCTTCACCGGCATTCTCGTTCCATTCCTGGCCGGCATGCTCCGCGATACCGAGCGCGGCTTTCTGAAGATGAACGAAGCTCTCAAGCAACGTGCCGAGGCGGCAGGCTGAGCTTCGCCAGCTAGCCCGCGCGTCTCTGGGCGCACTCCTGACGGGATTCGCCTTTGCGCTGCTGCCTGACTTGCCACTGCCCTAAGAGCCGAAAACTCCTCCTCCAGACGACACGTCGCCTTATTCCTGGAGTTTTACTTGACGCCTGCCCGACGGCCCGACCACGACGCTCGTCCCGGTCACCCTCGCGAGCCACCACCGCGGCGTGAACGCTACCGCACACCGAGTGGGGCGGGCAACCTTCCCGACTGCCAGCTATTGGCGGTAGTGGAGGTGGCGATCGCGACCATGCTCCGAAACCATTATCCGGCGAAGAAAGCGTATATCCCCCGTTCCTCAAGTGACTCCCAGCAAGCAGATGATCGCGAATCTGGACGAAACCTTTATGGCTTCTTAAGGGGGCGGAGCTGCACTAACGGCTCCCGCCAAGGAACTGAGAAAATGGGGACCGGTTTGGCAAAGGAAACCAACCAGCCATCACCGACTGTGCTTCGCAAGCAGCCCGCACGGAGCGGCCGTGTTGACTATGTGGATCAGATCGTTCTGCACGAGACTCGGGAAACCAGAATCGTTCTGGTCCCCATGTTCATCGAACACGCGAACCACCCGCCCGGGCTTATCGTCAAGCTGATCTGCCAGCAAGTCGGGGTCCGGACCAGCGTGCGACCGGATAAGGAGATCAACCTCGATGAGGCGGCGACTCTCAGACTTCTTGAGCAGCTTCCGCATCTGGCAGAAGTCGCCGGCCACCCAACTGGCGACTACCTGATCGTTCCAATCGAAGGCCAGTTCAAGATTGGTAGCGTTGCTCCCACCACCGTGGCGAATGCTCTCTTGCGGGTCCTCAATGATCCCGAGATTGCTCGACGGTTCGCCGCGTCGGAGTTCGACCAGGAGTTGCTCAGCGCCCTGCGCGCCAACCTGCGGCTGCGGGGGCTTGCCGAAGCAGTAGCCGAGCTCCGAGGTTATCTCGCCAACGGCGTGTCAGAGGAGACCGTCTATCAGCAGTGGTGCCGAAGGCATGGCTGGGCCTTCGGCATTACCTATCAAGAACCGGATGAAGTTCGGGACATCGCTGTAGGGGACACGGTGGACTTTCTCTTGCCCACCTTGATCGGGTATCGGGACATCGTTGAACTCAAACGGCCGGACGTGCCAGTACTGATGTACGACTCGACGCATCGAAACTACTACTGGAGTCGGCACACTGCTGCAGCGATCGGGCAATCCACCCGTTACCTCGAACAGCTGGCGACAACCAGGCTGCGCGACCACCCTGAAATCATCGCCCACCATCCTCGCGCTACTATCGTGATAGGCCGGAGTGACAATTGGAACGACGAACAATCCAAGGCCCTCGTCTCCCTGAACGCCCAACTGACCGAGATCACGGTCATAACATTTGATCTCCTGCTCAAGCAGGCGGAGCGCTTACTCGAAATTGTTACCGAGTCCGACGAGGCAGAAGGTCCCCAACCCGCCGACGATTTGGACACACCGTTCTAGATTGCTTGGGATCCCGCTGGTGCCGGTGAGTGCCGCCGACGGCTCCCTGATGCTGCGTCGGGGCAAGATGGCCCGCGCGTTTGGGAGCCCACGCCGGGCCAGGACCTCAGCACGCCGCCGCGGGGGCAGATCCTCGAGCCTCCGAGCTCGCCCTACCTGGTCAACGACCGCGCCGTGCCGGCCGCGGGCGCCCAGGTGACCCGCTACTTCCGCCGGACGCGGTGGTTGAACGGCAAGACCTTCGTCTGGGTGGCGGCGCCGGGTCCGGCCGAGCCAAGGTCCGGGCTGGTCCGGCCTCCAGTTCGACCTAGCCCAGCCGATGTGACAGGGGCCGGACCTCCGTAGGGGAACGGTGACTTGCCGGTGTTCTGGAGGCCGGCGGCGATCCCGTTGATGGCGTAAAGCACGCCCCCAGACCTGACCAATTGACCCAGCTTGACACGGGGATTCAAGGGGCGTGGCCGCGTCCGATTCTCTAGCATCTTGGCCATGCCTTGGAATCCATACCTCGAGGAATGGGCCGCTGCGAATGGCTCGCGCGTTCGTGGCTGGATCTGTTGCTCCGAGCTGGGTAGCGACCCGTCCGAGCACCGAATAATCGCGTGCTGGAGAGACGACGAGAACAACAGGTTGCAGATTAGAGACCATCTCAGCCGCAAGTACGCCTTCGGAGTCCCAGGCAATTACGCGCTCGACTGTCTCGCCAGGTACGAGCCGCTCGTCGAAATCGGTGCCGGCACGGGATACTGGGCCCGCTGCCTGCGCGAGCGAGGCGTCGATATCGTCGCCTACGACGTCATGGGTGACTCGTGGCGCTCCTGGTTCCGTCCATCCATAGTGGCGGAGATTCGGCGCGGCGGTACGCGTGCGATTGTGGCTCGGCCGCAGCCGAAGCGCGCGGAGCCTGCGCTCTGGACGGAGGTCCTGCAAGGCGGGCCGGAGGTCCTTCGGCGCCATGCTGAGCGAACGCTGCTGCTGTGCTGGCCGGATCCATGGAGCGGTTTTGACGAAGCGGCGCTGCTCGCCTATCCGGGCGAGCACGTCGCGGTGGTCGGTGAACCGGGCGAGGAAGGTCCTGGGAGTGAGGGCTTTCAGGCGCAGCTGCGGCGGTCCTGGTGGCGCATCGAGGCAGCACCCGTCCCTCGATGGCCTTCCTCCAAGGATCGGTTATTTGTGTACGCGCGACGCTAAGGGGCAAGTCTCCAGACGGCAGCCTTTGCTACCTCGACCATCGTCCAGATGAAGGTGGTCATCGAGCCCGTGGGTGACGGCAACCGTGACGGCAACCGCGGCGAACTATGGCGAACGTTGGCGAACGTTGGCGGACGAGCGGGCCAGGACTCATATACAGGGCGAACGTTGGCGAACTGTGGCGAACGCTGGCGAACGGAAAAATACGGTCTTGAAAACCACTAAGGTGCAAGCCTTCGGGGGTTCGAATCCCTCTCCCTCCGCCAGAGGCTTTTTGCAAGGCGTCTCTCGCGACGGCTAACTACGAAAACCGGTCGAAGGGCCCGGATCGGCTGGCGAGTATCTCAATCTTGGCCGCCAGGCCGAGATCGTCAACAGCCTGGGAGGGTAAGGCATTCAAGTTGAACCCCCCATAATCGGGGCGCGGTTTCTCGAGCAGGCCAGGTCCATCTCGAGGCTACCTTGGCCGAGGCGTTTCGGCGGTCCGACAATGCGCTGATGAGCATCGGCGCCGAACTACCGACGCGAGATCAGGCGGCGGGTCGGCTTGAGGCGATCTTCCCACTTACATGGATGTCCTGGGGATGGACGCGGTAGCGGCGCCGCATCCGCACACGTCTAAGCTGGCGTCGGACGGAATGACCTGGAAGTGGTACCCGATGTCAGCCTTTACCCATCAGGATCACAAGCCCACGCGGGCACGGCCCAGAAGACCAGCCCGGGGCGCATCGCGTCAAGGGTCTAGCCTGTTACTCTGGCCGCGCCGTGGTAAGAAGACTGCTCGATACACCATCAGTATTCCGACCCACCAGGCAAACATGAGGGCCGTTACCACCAAACCAATTAGTGCGGACGCTCGTATGGAATGGCCGATGATAAGGTACCCGGCCCCGAGGAAACCTCCTGTTAGGATCGCTGCGATCGTTGAGAAGGCCCACGGGTGTTGCACCAAAGGTGACGTTTGAAATCCTTTGATCATCTCTAGGGAAATGACCGAATCGGACGCGCGGCGCGCACCGGAAGGACGTATCTCCTTCCGGGCAGCGCCGGCAACCAGAACCCAGTTAGCAAAAGGTTATGCAAGGATCAGAACTTAAACCAGCCCCATCGATCGGCAACATTGGCAAAGACGGCGCCCAAGCAACCTGCCGCAAAGCCGCCAAGGAACCCGCCAACGCCGGCCCCGATGACAAAAGGAACACTCAGGAGGCCTCCCGTTGTAAAAATCGCCACAACCTCACCTGTAATGACGCCGCCAACTGCGCCTCCGATGGCTGCGCCAAGACCAAACTTTAAGCAATCGCCGAAAATACCCGCGCCGGATGGATCGACGCTGTTTACAGGGTTGTCGTTGACATAAGCGTACAGGCTCGGACCCGCCTGCGGGTCTTGCTGCGCCCAGCGGGCGACTGCTGGATCGTAGTAGCGCATGCCGAACTTATACAGGCCAGTCTGCGAGTCGAGATAGCCTCCGGCAAAGAGCCATGGATTGGCCACGGAGCCGGTGCTGCTGGCAAACTTGCCATAGGGCTCGTAGGAG
Source organism: Candidatus Dormiibacterota bacterium (assembly GCA_035544955.1). Classification (NCBI taxonomy): domain Bacteria; kingdom Bacillati; phylum Candidatus Dormiibacterota; species Candidatus Dormiibacterota bacterium. Next base: position 14,424 of record DASZZN010000038.1, on the reverse strand, counting down.
TAGGTATTGGCGACGTTTCCGGAACTATCGGTCAAGCCGACAACCGAACCCAGACCATCGAAGAGGTAGTAGTAGGGCGTGTAACTGCTCCCGTTAGGAAGGCGCTCCTCCGTGAGTTGCCCCTGGTTGTCCCTGGTGTACGCCGTGTCGGAGGCAACTCCAGTACTGGCGCCGCCGCAGCCCAATACGTTGTAGGTGAAGTTGGTGCCCCCCGCCGTAACGCGTTCGGTCTGGGTCGCGCCCGTGTAGGTCATCGACAAGCCGTTGATACCCGTCGTCTGGTTCTTCGGGTTGTAGCTCAGGCTCAGGCCGGCGCTGTTGCCGGTTTCGTTGCCATTAGCATCGAAGTTGTAGGTTGTGGTCCCCGACATCGTCAGCTCGTTCGCGGCGTTGAAGGTCTGGGTCACGCCGTTGTCGTTGGTAAGGTTGCCGTTGGCATCGTAGCCGTATGTGTAGGAGGTCGGGCCGCTGGCGCTGGTCAGCCGGTTGAGCACATCGTAGTTGTAGTTGGTCCTGTTGTTGTTGACGTCGGTCACGCTCCATCGGAGATCTGAGTCTTTGGTCGTGACGGGGCTCAAGTAGCTATAGGTGAAGCTGTTGAGTGTGCTGGCGCCCTTGGTCGCCTTGATCTGGGTCAGCCGCTCCGACGTATCGTAGGTCATGGCCTCGCCCACCCCGTTCGGATAGGTCGTGCTGGTCCGCCGATAACCAGCGTTGTAGCCAAACGTCGTGATACTGCCGTTCGGCTCCTGCAGGCTGATCAACTCGTTCACGACGTCGTAGCCGTAGGTCACGGTCCCGCCCGGATCTTGCAGCGACGTCAAGTTCCCACCCCCGTCATAGGTGTAGGTCATCGTCGTCGCGCCCGGGAGCACCTTCCTTGTCGGTCGGTTCATCGTGTCGTAGGTGAAGGTGCTCAGACCAGTGTTGTCCTGCAACTGCGTCGTGTTTCCGTCGTTGTCGTACGTGGACACGATCGTCGAGTTGTCCGAGTAGGTGATCTGAGTCACTCGGTCGAGGGTGTCGTAGCCGTAGGTCGTTAGCTGGCCCTTGCCGTCCCTCCGGGTAACCATCCGGCTCAGCCCGTCATAGGTCATGGTGACCGCGCCGAGCGGGGCAGGGTACGTGCTCTGGGTAAGGTTGCCGACACTATCGTACGTATAGGACGTTACGTTGCCGTTCGCGTCCTTGTTCGACGCGACCGTTCCATTCGGGTTGTCGGTCGCCGTCCACGTCGCCCCGTTGCTGTTGTTCTTGACGGTGGTTAGGTTGCTGCTCGTGTACCCATACGTATAGGCGTTGCCCTGGGAGTCGGCGTAGGTGTCGGGGTAGTAGGCCGGGTCGCCGGACTGCTTCTGGTAGCCCCAAATCTGGTTCGCCCCGGTCGGCTCAGTCGCGCTGGTCAGGTTGTTCGTGGTCGGATCGTAGGCAAACGCGGTCGGATCTCTGGGATTGGCGGCGTCCGAAAAAGTCAGGACGTTGTTGTTCGAGCTGTAGCTGGTGGCCTGTTTCTGGCCTTTCGCATCGATTACTTGGATCGCGTGGCCCTGGTTGTCGAGGCAATGGGTCGTCTGATGGCCATTCGCGTCTGTGACCACGGTGTTGACCGTAACCGCGTCTCCATTCACTGAAGCATCGCATGCACCCGGAACGGAGCTATAGGCGAAGGTCGTGTTGCACGAGCCGCCGGCACAACTGCTGTTGAGGTATCCGATCTGCGTTAGCTGGTACGGATAGGTTGTCCCGTAGCTGAAGTTCACGGTGTTGCCGTTCGGATCGATGATCTGGCTCAACTGGTCATTGGCGTTGTAGGCGTACTGGGTGTTCTTGCCGTTGGCGTCCCCGAACGTGGTCAGGTCGCCATTCGCGTTGTACGTGTAGTTCGTCGTCCGACCTACGGGATCAGAGATCTGGGTGATGTAGTCGGAGTTGACCGGGCTCGCGTAGGTGAAGTTCGTCAGGCGGTTCTGTGTGTCCGTGATCGACTGCACGCTGCCGTTGTAGCTCATCGTGATGGTGTTGCCGTTCTGGTCGACCATGCTCTGCAGACAGCCGCCGGTCTGGAAGTTGAACTGCTCGCCATTCTTGTGCCACGTCAGGGTGTACGTGCCGTCCCCGTTCTTGACCAGCGTGGCGTCGAGGCCGGGCGGGGTTATCCAGGTCGCGCCGCTGCGCCGGAAGAGCACCGCATAGCCGTCCGGTCCGTGGAAGGTGAGTCCGTCAAAGTCATCCACGTCCAACCGGATGTCGCAGCCGACATTGACGTTCCAACCGTTGCCGATGTGCCAGCCGGACGCGTCGGCGAGGCTGTTGTAGTACCGGTTGACATGTAGGTTAAGCCCGGTCCCGTTGATGGCTAGATCGGTGGCTTGCACGACCAGGTTGCCGTTGGCCACATTGACCGCTAGGCTCATCCGATCGCTGAGCTTGTGCGCCTCATATTTGTACCAGGGCACCAGGCCGTTGAAGTTATTCCATTGAATGCGCAGATGGGGGAGGTTGGGGTCGGTTGAATTGGCCGGGTCGAACGCCTGATTGTCGAACTTGAGCAGACCGGCCGCGCCCTCGTTACTCGCCTTCAGGAGGAAGCCGTAGTTGGTCGTGCTGCTGCTGACCCAGTTCTGAATCGTCTGCGTAAGGTTGATAAATCGATACGAGCCCGCGGCGGGCCCGATGTTCTCGGTGTCCACGGCAGGGCCGAATGTTGCGCCCGGCGCCGACCACGCGGTCGCATTGTCGCGGCTGTTCCAGGTCGTGTAGTTGTCATTCCAGGCCTGGGTGATCGGGCTGGCGGTCACGGCCACCGCTCCGGTTGAAGACGAGGATGCGAGGGTCAGGTCGAGCTCCGCGTCCAGGATGTTCGAGTTGACGATCTGATCATCGGGGTAGCCGGTCTGCACGGGAAAGGACAGCAAGGTGCGGCTGACGGATGATCCGTCGTAGCCGACCTGGTCGGCCGTGCCCAAATAGGCGGCGCTGCTGCACAAGTTTGTATTGGGGTTCGTATTCTGGATGAAGCAGTCGTACCCGCCGTAGAAGTTCAGGTTCGTGCCGATGCTGGGATCGATCACGACGGGGAACTTGCGCGCCTTACTCTTGAGCCACTCTGCGTCCGCAACCACCTTGATGGTCTGGCCGTCGCGGCCTTCCGAATCTTTCGCGCTGAGCGTCATCCGAACCTCGTTTGAGAATCCGGCGGCTGTGTTGGAGCTGTCATACATGAATGGTTGCGGGAAGGCATACTGCACCTTCTCGGCGGCATCGACGATGACGATCGCGCCGCTCGGGAGCTGCTTCGCTGTGAGCCCGGGGCCAGTACGGATCTGGAATGTGAAGCTGTTGCGGGCCTTTCGGCTATCGAGGCGAAGTGACTCCACGAGGGAATCCGCGTTCGCCGAATAGACCAGAGCAACATGGGGCAGCGCGTTGGCATAAGTTGCCGAATTCCGAGTGGTTGAGAGGGTGCCGCGCGCATCCTCCAGTGAAAAGTCCACAAATCCCGCGGCACCGGCAAAGCGGATCGAGCCGTCTTCCAGGCTCTTCGGGAAGGCGGCTGTGTAGCTGTTCGCTCGGTTCTGATACGCAAAGCCGCCGATCGAGCTGGGAACCAGCGTATTGTCGATGGGCTGCCACTTGCCCTTCCCGTCACGGTAGTTGATCGATGCGGGGTAGATCAGGGTCTCGAAGTTGGCTCCCCGGACGAACGTCCGGGAGTTGCGCGACCGGTCCGCGACGACCTCCTTGCCTGGTCCCGCGCTTGGCGCCCCGGCCGCTGGCCCCGAGGAACGGCCTCCGACTCGAGGGGCGCCCGCTGAAAAGATGTCGGGTTTCAAGGTCTTCGTCGTGGAGCTGACCGCGGCTACGGCGGACTGGGCCGTCAACAACTGCGCGCTAGGAACCAGAAGCGTCAAAAGCGCCGTTAGAACCGCTGCTCCGTGATGTCGCATTGCGGACCTCCTGATCGAAACCGTTTGTCGATTGCTATTGATTTTCTGAGCAGGAGGTCATGCATGTACTGATGGCTTTCGACTCAGATAAGGGGGAGTGTATGTGTCATCCGCGCATCGCGGAAGCCCGCAAAAATGCGTACGGTGAAATTACGTAGGTCGGGTCGGGAACTGCTCGTCGTAGGGCAGCGGGGCCGATACTCCAGATCTCGCGCTAACCCTGTCGCGGCCCTCGGGGACTGTCGAGGCGAGACCTCATCGATCGATCGCACCGGGCTCGGCACAGGTTACGCGATGCACGTGGGCACTCCGCGGCGAGATTCTCAACAGGGCGCCAACCTCGCCGCGAACTCGCGAAGAGTGAGACACCTTGGACGTTGAGCAAACTTCCTACGAACATACGAGCATGCATTAATTGGAGACGTTGCTAATGCCGCGGCATGCGTGTAGCGTTGAGCAAGTACTCGTACGGCAGAAGGGGTGGCTAGGGGATGGCTAGGGCTGCTGGATCGTATCAACTGACCGTGGGCGGAGCGGTGGCCGGGAAGTCGTTGGATTACCCAAACCGGATGACGGCTCTCGAATCAGAAGGAATCGACCGGCTCAAACGCAGGCTCCGCGACCATCACGCAGGAATGCACGCCACTCCCCGTGAGAGTGAAACGCTAGCGTTGCTTATCATCGGCCTCTCCGACAAGCAGGTTGCGACGTCTTTGCGAATCTCGCCGCGTACCGTGCAGATGCATGTCCGAAACTTCTGTCATCGCAACAGAATCCGCAACCGAGTGGAGGCCGCAGCGCTATGGACGATCGCTCATGCCGCTGTGGCCTCGCCCCACGTGTCTCAATAACAAAAGCGGATCCACGATCGCTAGGAAGCCTGTCAATGGATTGCGTCGGCCGAGCACTCAGCTCGCCACAATCAGCCTGCGCTGCTAAGCAGACAGCCGCGGCATCAGTGCCTCGGCGCTCCACCTCGTGCCGGCTAACAAATGGCAGAACGCCTTGCCCAGGGCAATTTCCTCGGGCAAGTTGCGATAAAGGTCGGCATCCCGGTCGTGAATTAAGAACTTCGGCTGCCGACCGAGAGGCGTCGCCTCCAGGAGCTGGCGCCAGTGCTGTCTGCCCTGCCTGGCGTGAACAAGCGCGTCACTCCAAGAGCGTCAGTCTGTTGGCGCACGGGCAGCATCGCATCATTGAGTGGCTGGCCAGGGTCTCGGATCAGCAAGGCCCGCAGTCCACATGCTGGCAAGGTTCGCAGGGTGACGGCAACCGTGACGGCAACCGCGGCGAACGATGGCGTACGTCGCCGAACGTTAGCGGACTAAAGACCAGCGACTCATTTACAGGGCGAACGTTGGCGAACGACTACGAACGCTGGTGAACTACAAGCAACCGGTCTTGAAAACCACTAAGGTGCAAGCCTTCGGGGGTTCGAATCCCTCTCCCTCCGCCGGGGCGCTTTTTCGAAGGCGCCTCTCGCGATGGGCTGAATACGAAAACCGGCTGAAGGGCCGGTTTTCGGCGTTTTCCGGGCGCTGCTAAGGAGGCGCCAGGCAGCCGAAAAGGAGAGGTGAAGGTGTCGGGAAGAAGTCCAAAACCACTGGGTTTTTCGCAAACCACTGGGGCGACGAAATACGCGAGACCACTCGAGGCACCACTTGGGTTTTTGCGGGTCGGCAGCGACCGCGGCCTACCCGGTAGACCTCGCGCGGTGCCGGAGCGGTTGCACCGTCCAGTTGCCATCGCCGAGGATCCCGAGCACGAGGCGGCACGCGCCCTTGTGATGCCCGCCGCCGACGGTCGTGCGGAGGCCAAGCTTGAGCCGCTGGTGCGCGAATGGCTGCTGGACCTTCAGGTGCTGGGTCGCAGCCCGAAGACGATCGACTGGTATCGGAAGCATGTCCACGGCTACTTCCTGGAACGGTCCGGCAGGACTCTCGATCAGCTGACCGCCGCAGAGCTCAAGGGCTACCTCGCCGCCATCCAGGCGCGGGGCCTGGCCGAGAACACGGTGCATGGCGCGTTCCAGACGATCAAGGCGTTCGCCAACTGGGCGGTCCGCGAAGGCTACCGCATCGACTCGGCACTGCTCCGAGTTCGCGCACCGAAAGTCGCCGTCAAGGAAATGGAGACCTACTCAAACGCGCAGCTCGAGATTCTTCTCCAAGCAGTGTCTGCCGGGTGGTCCGCCCTGGCCGTCCAGATCCTACTTGGCACTGGCATGCGGCTCGGCGACTCTGTGCCCCTGAACTGGAGGACGTGGAGGAGGACGGGGAGGCGATGTTCCTCAAGATCCGCCGCGGGAAGGGTGCGAAGTTTCGCCGCGTCCCGGTAAGCCACCGGCTGCGCCGCGAGCTCTTACGCTAAGTCAACCGAGTCCGCCCTGACAGCACCAGCCCGAATCTCCTACTGCTCCGCGATGGCCGACCGGTCGACGTCGAGTGTGTCTCCGACCTCTTCCAACGCACCCGCCGACGGATCGGCTTCCGGGTCCACGCACACAAGTTCCTCCATACCTTTGCCACCGAGTACCTGCGTAACGGCGGCGAAATCGAGCGGCTCCGCCGCATCCTCGGGCACACGACCTATGTGATGGTCATGCGCTACGTCCATTTGGACAAGGGCGACCTCTACCGCGATTTCGACCTGCGCTCGCCCTTCTGACCAACGAAAGCAGACCCCCGCTGATCGCTGCGAAACTGTCCACACGGGCGTTAGAGATTGACGGGCATGGGTGACCGCGTTGACTTAAGTCTTCGTCGTGAGCTTCATCTGGATGAGGGCAGATGATCGAGACAGCTGGACGAAGTCTTGGCTCGGCTTAACGACTCAAAACAGCACAATCGTGGACCGGTATTACGCCGCGGCCCAGCTTCGAGGCGCTGCAATCAGTTAGTGGGCACTCGGCCCAGATCCTCTTCATCGCGGTCGCCCAACGGCAGCGTCGACATGGTCGTCTGGAAGACCGCGAAGGGTATCGTGGTTCATCTGACGCCCGCTTATTCACCGGACCATCACCCGCACGGCCTTGATCGGCAAACAATTGTCGAAGGATCTCAAATTTGCAGTAGCAGAATCGGTAACGGTTCACGCGGCAGAGGGTGTCGGCGGCACCCTCTGCCCAGCGCGTACGATCTCGCAATTTCAAGCCAGCCTTCGAGTGCGGCTCCTAGTCAGGCGTCCGGCAAGCGTCCGCAAACCGTCCGCTGAGCGTCCGCTGGAGCTCGAGCGCCGAATACCATTCTGCGACCGTCTGTGACCCGGCTCAGCGCTAAGCTCCGCCCGTGAAATTCCCCTGCATGAACGCCGAAATCACGGACTTCCGATCCGATCGACGAAATGATCAGAAATGATCCGGTCGGAAAACGATCATATGGGCCGCCTTGCACGCCACAAGGCAGCAGCCTCAGCAGCCCCAGCAGCCCCACGACCCACGCGGCAGACACCGCGGCGAGCGAGCAGACAAGTAGTGAGCGCCATGACGGGACACGCAACGATGAATCGTTCTGGTCGGCCAACGCCGCTCATGGTGCCAGGCAGTCAGAGGGTTTCATGCCAGTGCAGCACCCACGAGACGCCGCGGTAGGCAGCCCATGCAATGAAGCCAATGCCCGCCAAGAGGAGCGCAATCCATGCAATTGCGAGAACGAACAACTCAGGCCGGAGCCATTCGTCTACATGCGGATCTAGAGCGTCCCGGAATTCGTTTATCCAACCTTCGCGCGGACTCGGGAGCCAGCCTGAGAAGGTGACGATGAGGGCTATGACTCCGGCGATCCCGACCGTCTTATAGATCCGGTACCTACGGGTCCGTTCTGACGGCGCAGATGGTGGAGTCCCGCTCACTGGCAATAATGTAGGGCCCCGTGAATCGGAATGGGCAAATCGGGTGCCGAGTAGGCGCGCAGTCGGCTTAAGCCCAAGTTCGGCCGAAGCGATACGTCTGCCGGAATGGGATGGGCGACCGTTTCGCGGTAACCGGGTACCGTTCGCAGACCACATCCAACTGAGACGTCGAGGTTGAGCTCGACGGTACGGAGCCGAACTTGGCTAGCCCACACGTTTCTGTACTGTGCGGACTCCGTCAGCACCAGAAGCTCCGACGGCCGCAGCCGACGCCTGGAGCCCGGCTCTGCCCCGATGCGCGCTATCGTCGAAGCTCCGACGCCCGAGGAGGGTCGCCGAAAAATCTGTGACCTCCCCTGTGACCCCGCTCGCTTGATGGAGCCGGCAAAAACCGATTTTGAACTCGATTTTGGTCGGGGCCGGGATTTGAACCCGGGGCCCTCACGGTCCCGAACCGTGGCTTGTTAAGAGTCGATGAACCTTTCGTCCAGTCGCGCAATCATCTGGATCTTCCTGGCGACGGATCTGTCGCTCATCGCCCATCAGCCCGCGAACGTCGGTCGTAGCTTTGCTATGGCTTCAAACGCGAGCTTGTAAGTGAAGATGAGCTCGAGATCGGATTCGAACAAGTGAACCGGCGTAAGTCGCGCCAGAGGCGCCTCCCGGAACGACGGCGGTAAAGACTCTGTCAAAGGCGCTTTCGCAGTGGCGAGCACGCGGTCAAGAGACAGTGACCTCTTGAACTGCTCGAACTCGACCTCATGATCGGCGATGCCCTTCTTGCTGTGGGCCATCGCCTGGGGTGAGTAGTGCATCACTTGGGAATAGTGGATTGCCTGGGTGAGGCGTCTCCGGAAGGAGCGGTCGCTTAAATATGTGTCGACCTTCCGCCGACTGCGAAGATGTGCGCTCCTGGCGCAGCGACGAGGTTCAGCTCATCTACCAAAAGCGGGTACCACCGATCCCACCGTCTATTCCTGTCGACACCAGCGCGCTCGACCGTCATCGCGCCCTTGGAAATGTCGGTGATGTGGTAGCGCTCCGAGGGGCCACACAGATACTCCCGGATGGAGAAGTGCGCGCTCGGTACGCAGAGCGAAAGCCCGGGTTGACCTGGATGTTGTCCGGCATCTTCCCCTCTCTTTGGGGTCTTCAGTCCCGATCGGGGATCCTGAGCGGCTCTTTGCGAGCCGGCCGGCGTCCATGAATCTGACCCACTTCTGCGACGTGGTCCGCCTAGGGCTGGTGCAATGATGGGTGGCGTGCCGCAGGCGATCTCCATTTCTGGTCTTGTAAAGACGTTCGGATCGACGCGCGCTCTCGACGGTCTCGACTTGTCGGTCGAGGCTGGCGAGGTCCACGGATTTCTCGGGCCGAACGGCTCGGGCAAGACGACGACCATCCGTGTGTTGCTCGGGCTGCTCCGCGCGGACGCCGGGGAGGTCGCATTGCTTGGAGGCGACCCGTGGCGCGACGCTGTCGCGCTGCATCGCCGGTTGGCCTACGTGCCCGGCGAGGTTAGTTTGTGGCCGAACCTGTCTGGAGGGGAGGTGATCGATCTGTTCGGCTGGTTGCGGGGCGACCTCAATCGGCGGCGGCGCGACGAACTTCTCGAACGTTTTCAGCTCGACCCGACCAAGAAGACCCGCTCCTATTCGAAAGGGAACCGGCAGAAAGTGGGATTGGTTTCGGCGCTGGCGTCTGATGCCGAACTCCTCCTGCTCGACGAACCGACGTCGGGACTCGACCCGCTCATGGAGGCGGTATTCCAGGACTGCATTCGCGAGGTGAAGACCGAGGGACGAACGGTGTTGCTCTCCAGCCATATCCTGGCCGAGGTCGAAGCGCTGTGCGATCGGCTGAGCATCATCAGGCTGGGGCGGGTGGCGGAGCGAGGCACGCTCGACGAGTTGAGGCATCTTACCCGTACGTCGATCACTGCGGAGACCGAGTTTCCCGCGGAGAGCCTGGCCGACCTTACCGGCGTTCATGGCCTCGAGATCGACGGCAAGCACGTCCGCTTCGAGGTCGACACCGATCACCTCGACGTTGCGGTCCGCCGGCTCGGCGAGCTCGGGGTCCGCAGCCTGGTCAGCCATCCGCCCACGCTCGAAGAGCTGTTCTTGCGGCACTACGGCGACGAGTTGGCGAAGGAACCCGAACGCGTCGACGGCAATCGCAACGCGAGACCGTGACCGCAGTGATGACCGCGCTGACTGGAACCGTCGAGCTGACCCGTTTCATCCTGCGGCGCGACCGCATCCGGATCCTGGTCTGGATCGTCGCTATCGTCGCACTGGCGGCACTCACCGCAACAGGCATCAAGGGCTTGTTCCCTACCCAGGCTGCTCTTGATCAAACGGCTGCCGCCACCCAACACAACGCCGCAGCCATCGCGTTCAATGGCCCCGCCCAGGGTCTGAACACGGTCGGCGGGCAAGTGGCGTTTCAGTTCGGCGCAGGGGGCATGGTGATGGTGGCCCTCATGAGCCTATTCATGGTCGGCCGGCTCACCCGGGGCGACGAGGAAGCCGGCCGCCTCGAACTCATGCGCTCTCTTCCGGTCGGAAGCCTCGCGCCCACCCTTGCCGCGTCGCTCACGGTGGCCGCTATGAACGTTGCAGTTGGCGTGCTCACAACCGTCGCCCTGCTCGCCCATGGCCTCCCCGCGGCCGGGTCGTTGGTGTTTGGGGTGTCGTTCATCCTGATCGGGCTGGTCTTCGGCGGCGTTGCCCTGGTCGCGGCCCAAGTCACCGAGAACACCCGCGTCGTGTACGGCGCCGCGGGGGCGGTGCTCGGTGCAGCCTTCGTGCTGCGCGCCGTGGGCGATATCGGCGACGGAACCGTCTCGTGGTTCTCTCCGATCGGATGGGCCCAGAAGGCGCGGCCATTCGCAGGTGAGCGATGGTGGCCCTTCCTGCTCTTGCTCACGGCGACCGTAGTCCTGGTCGCCGCGGCCAGCGCTCTGGCCGCCCGGCGCGATCTCGGCGCAGGGCTCGTGGCCGCCCGGCCAGGAAGGCCCACTGCTTCGCGGAGCCTCGGGCACCCCTTTGGGCTGGCCATCCGCCTGCAGCGGGGCGTCCTGCTCGGGTGGAGTGTCGGCGTCCTGGTCACCGGTATCGCCTATGGCTGGATTGGCCCGACCGTCGACACCTTCATCGGCCAGAACAAGGCGCTTGCGGAAATACTGGCCGGTGCTGGAGGTGGAAACCTCACGGACTCCTACTTCGCCGCCTCCTTCCGCCTCATGGCGCTCCTCGCCACGGGTTTCGCCATTCAGGCCGCGCTTCGGTTGCGCACCGAGGAGACTTCGATGCGGGCAGAGTCGGTGTTGGCGACTCCGGTATCGCGCTGGCGGTGGGGGGCGAGTCACCTTACGGTGGCGTTCGCAGGAAGCGTCATCTTGCTGGGCGTCGCCGGCCTGGCCACCGGGCTAACCTATGGCGTCGCGGCCGGCGATCTGAACAGTGCTCCTCGCCTGGTCGGCGCTCCCCTCGTCTACGCGCCGCCCATGTGGCTGATGGTCGGACTCACCATCGCACTCATCGGGCTCGTGCCCCGTTGGGCCGGCGCGTCATGGGCGATCCTCGCGGCATGCGTCGTCGCCGGATTCCTCGGTGCAGTCCTACATCTCCCGAGTTGGCTTCTGAACCTTTCGCCGTTCGAGCGCGTACCCCAGCTGCCCGCTCAGAGCCTGACTCTCTTGCCCGTTGTCGTGATCTCCGCGGTCGCGGCCGGCTTCACCCTGGCCGGCCTGTTCGGACTCCGACGCCGCGATATCGGCCAGATCTGACCAGTCTCACACTTCGCGGCCGCGTCGGATGGTGACAAATGGGCGCACCCAAAGGGACAGCTCGTGGCGTTACGCTGGCGACGTGCAGGCCTTCTATGGCGTATCTGCAGGTGCCGCGGCGACGCTGGTCGGGCTGCTCTTTGTTGCCGTGCAGATCGGGCCGCCGCTGGCGACTGGCGGGCCCGTCGGCCGGCGGCACGCGATGGCGCGCTCGACGTTCACGATCTTCGCCGTCATCTTTGCGCTATCACTGTTCTTCACCACCTCTTTGCCGACGCCCCGGTTAAAGGCGCTGGTTGCGATCGCGGCCGCCACCATCGGAGGCATCCGGGCGGTCCGCACGTGGATCCCGGTTTGGCGTGACAAGCTGCACGGACGCATCGAGTTTCGCCTCTGGCAGACCGCCTGGCTCCTGATCGGACCTGTGCTCACCTACATCTACCTGGCATTTGGCAGCCTTCAGCAACTGGGCTCGAACGATCCGAAGGTCATCGATTTCTATGCCGCCAACGTGTTTATCATCCTGTTCGTCGTGGGCCTGCGGAATTCCTGGAGCCTGCTGGTTGAAGCCACTCCGTCCTGAGGGCTGCCCGATGATGCCCAGATCTCTCCTTCCCTGATCGAGAGGGACATCAGGCGGCTGCCTTAAGTTCTCACCCTTCGATTCCGATTTTGGAAGCCTGTGTTCCCCCGGGCTTTCCTCGGGCGTGCTTGACGGCGACGGCGACGGCAACCGTCTCGCAGCGATCCGGAGCCAATCACCGAGCAATCTCTGACCTTGACAATCAGGGGGCCGCTTCAGCCTTTCTCCCTTGCTGCCAGGGCAGGCGGCCCTCGACTTCCAGATTGAGGGCAAGGCTAAGGAAGGTTCGGATCAGGACAATGCTCCCAAGGATACCAACGCTCTGAAATGTCGGGGAGGTGGCGACGGTACGGATGATGTCACCTGCGATGAGAAACTCCAGTCCGAGGAGAATCGCACGCCCGAGCCCCACGCGGTAGAGACCATATGCAGGGCCGACATCATTCCGCAGCCGACGCAGGAATTGCACACTTGAAGCAAGGACTCCGACCAGAATGATCGTGATCCCCGCCACGTCGACTCCCTTCCCAATGTCCTCAACGACTCCAACAAAATTCATTGCCAGCGCCCTCGATCGCGTCGCTCTTTGAGCGGCGGCTATGACGATTTTGGCGTGGGTCTGCCGGCCTTATCGGCAGGCTGAATACCCCGTTGGCGGCCTCCGGTTGGCTATCTGGCCGGGTACATATAGCCAGTCGTTACCTCGTTCTTGTGCGCTGCGAAAGCGCCGAGGACTTCTCCCTTCTCGCGCGCAGGCACTTTGAAGAAGTCAAGGGTGCGCCCAAGCTCCGCCGCGACGGCGTCGAACTCTTCTGGAGCGATCTTGAGATCACGATGCGCCTCCTCAAGACCTACCTCAGTTTCCCCCGGCTTTGTGGCCGTGTAGTGGAGAGGCCCGCCCGCGACCGCGCAGACCCACAGGGTTCGCATGAACTTGAGGCCCGGCAATCTGCCCAGATTCTTCGTGTGCCACTCCCTTAAGGCCGGGTTCTTCGAAGTCTTCCCCGCGATCGGGTTCTGCACAACCGCGTCGCTAAAGTGGTCAACGACCGCCGCAATTGCGAAGACGCCACCAAGCCGTTCGTACAGAGTCTTCTCAGTCATCTGCTGACCTCCTCCGGGCAATCTTCTACTATCAAGCCTTTGTAGGCTTTATAGCATGCGTAGCCTAAGTAGTCAAAACCCGGTACGCGCAGCCCCGTTCCGCGTAGTTCCTCAAAGCCTCAGTGCGCACTGCGAGGCCCGCCTGCTGAAAGGCTCCTTCGAGCAGTCCGGCATGGAGCTCGCAGACGACGTCTCCGGCTACGGCACAGGCTTGCCGAAAGATGCAGTTCCGGGCGAGGACCTGGTCATCATCGGCGATGACGTAGTCCGCACCCAGCGGAGCCAACTCGCGCAGCACCGACTGCGGGGACTCAGCCGGCGTGTTCACGAGCGACGCGCCGTAGCGCCGGCCCGCCTCTCGGGCGGCTTCGATACCCTCCTGACCGCGTTTTTGGAGGCCCTCCGCCAAAAGGCCAGCCAGGCGGGCGAATCGACGCACCGGATAGCTGAAATCGATCTGTTGGCCAGCCAGTCGATAAAGGTTGGCAGGCTTGCCGGATTTTCCCCGGCGCTGCCCGACCGCCAGGTATCCGAGCGCGACAAGGCGCTCGAGATGTCCATGGGCGACGGTTCTGTGCACGCTGGCAGCTTTGGCAGCATCGTCAACTGTCCATTCGGGCTGGTTCACATAAAAGTCGAGCAGGATTCGCCGACGAGTCCGATCCTGGAGCGCGCTGATCGCACGGTCGATCTCGCTTACGTCGTTCTGGCCCACTTCGCCAGCTTATCCGCTCACGTCGGCGGGGAAACTGACCGCCCATGTCGGTCGTTGAGGATCCAGACGAACCCAGCGGAATCTGAAACCCGTCGGGTGTACTGAGACTGCTCCCGAGCGTCTGGTCTGCTCCGAAGCAGTTGTCTACACGGCCTCCAGGAACGGCGTAACAGCCTGCGAAAGTGTCGGGCTAAGGTTGATGTCATAGTGCGTCAGTCCCGGAAGGATTGCCAGGCGGTGGCGCGTCATGCCTGAGCGGTCCCGGTGTGCGTCCCGTTTTCCGCCGCCTAGCTGTAGTTCCCATCAGCCTTGTTGACAAGAACTGAGGTGGGAGCCTGGCCGCCGAGCGCGGTGTGGGGTCGGTAGCGATTGTAGAAGCGCACCCAGCGGGGCAGCTGCCGCTGACGTTCCTGGTTGCTCCCATAGAAGCGAG